>NZ_JBHJSJ010000012.1:0-68196 GCF_042268845.1 Kitasatospora sp. NPDC056273
GGGCTGGCTTCGGCCTACTCCGTCGCCGGATTCTGCTCTCGCCATGATCAATCACTCAAAGTGACGCAGAGCCACGGATCAGTGTCCGTGGACACGTGCGAGGGCGGCGGGGCCCAGGGCCTGGGGGACGGGTTCAGCCTCTACCTGATCGACGGGAGCCGCACCACGGAACCGGGGGCGCGCGGCGGGGCGCTGGGCTACTCCTTCATCAAGGACAGCTCGGTCAACCTTCCCGGCGTCACGGCCGGCTATGTGGGCGTCGGCTTCGACAACCACGGGAACTTCGCCGCCCCCTCCACCGGCCCCGGCGGTCCCGGCCGCAGCCCCAACAGTGTGGGTGTGCGCGGCTCCGGGGACCTGCTCACGGGCTTCGCCTGGCTGACCGGTGTCGAGGTGCCGGGCGGGTTCCGGGGCGGCTGGGAGGTGGGGGCCCATCTGCAGGTGACCGTCATCGGCGGGCGCCTGACGGTGCGGCGCTCCAGCGCCTTGGACCCCAACGGCGCGGTGGTGATCGACGATCTCGACCTGGCGTCCGGGCCGGGCCAGGTGCAGATGCCCGCGACGTTCAAGCTCGGGTTCGCCGCAGGCACCGGCGGCGCCACCGCCGCCCACCGCATCCGCAACCTCACCGTCGCCCTGCCCGTCGCCATGCCGCTGGAGATGAGCGGTCCGCTGACCGCTCAGGGCGGCCACCGGATCTCCTACACCGTCGGTGTCCAGAACCACGGGCCCAACGACGCCCCCGACGCCGTCGTGCGCGCAGAGGTGCCCGCCCAGCTGGTCGACGTGGAGGTGACGTGCCGCGGGGAGAATGGCGCGGTGTGCGGCGCGGGGGTCGCCGACGGCGAACTCCGCCAGCCGCTCAGCCTGCCCAAGGGCAGCAAGGCGGTGATCACTTTGCGGGGAACCGTCGAATCGCACTACGAGGGTGACTTCACCGTCACGAGCCGGATTACCTCGGCTACCCGTGCCAACACCGCGGCCCAGCAGTCCGCCCAGGTCACCACCACCGCCGAACTGCCCCTGATCAGCGTCGATCAGGAGATCGCCGGGCAGTGGGACCAGACCTGGCCCGAGAACGCCAGGGGCTGGCTCGTCAGCTACAACCTTATGCTGGCCGCCAACGAACACCGCGTGACGGCCTGGGAGATCGCCTTCGACGTCCCCGCGCGCACCCGCGTCAACCCCGCGCAGAGCCAGTGGTACCGGGTCATCAAGGACGGCCTGGAGGGAACCGTCGTCCTGGGCTCACCCAACGACGGCTCCCACACCATCGAGCCCGGCACCCCGCTGCCCGTCCACGTCCAACTGCTCTACCCCTCCCAGTACGACGCCGGCGACGGCCGGCTCCGCGGCCTGTACGCCGTCGAGGTCGCCAACCCCTGACCCCATGAAGCAGCACAGGGCCGGATCCGCCTCGCGGCAGCGCGTAGCCCGCGAGGCGGATGCTGCCGCTGGCCATGACCCGACCTGTCGGTCACGCCCGTGTGCCGGTGTCCGCCCTTGCTACCGGACCCCGATGGTGACGCCGCTGCCCAGTAGCGGGTCCGTGACGGCCGGGCCGACGAAGTCGAAGTTCCTGCCGGAGACGGCGACGGGGTTCCGATCGGTCGTCGAGGGGATGACGGTTCCGGAAGTCACCAGCGTGTACGCGCGGGCGAGTGCTTCGAGGGCTGGGGAAGCATGGCCGGGGTTGTTGGCTGCGACGTGTTCGGCTTCGCGGCCAATGGCCCGCAGCAGCGCGTCGCGGGCGTCGACGACCGCAGCTGGCTGAGTCACCTGGACCACGGTCGCGGGGATCTGCTCAATGCCGCCGTTGTCGGCGGTCTCTGTGGCGGGTGCGTTCTTGTCGGTGGTCACGAGTGCTCCTCAAAATTGAACGAGTCAGGTCGAGCGCAGCAGTTCGCCCGATGCTTTCAAGATCATTCACTGTCGTCCGTCAAGCCACAACGATCCCTGCGGTACTGATGCACGCTCGCGCCGGGCACGTACCGGGACAGGACTTCGCTTCCACCCTCGAACTTCCACCGGTTCCACGGCGCGCCGAGCACCCGGGTGTCGCCGCTGTCCGGGACGGCTACGTCACGACGTTCATGATGGCATCGGTCAGGCTCAGCAGCGGCCCATTTCACGTGGTTCCCGGTACCGCCGGGCGAAAGCCCTTGAACCGGGACTCCGGGCAGCGTCGGGTGCTGGCCGGGTGAGGTGCTCAGGCAGACCAAGTAGCACGGAAGCCTTGGCCATCAACTCTGAAAGATGGCCGTCTACCGTGCACAGTCACACGCAGCTCCGGCAGTCGTCTCAGCGCCCCGCCATCTGTCGTGAACAACCGCCAACTATCGCGAACGGTCACAACGGCAGAGCACTGGTCCCGAAAAAAGGACTACCAACTTCGGGACGCTGCATGTCAAAGTATCGGTGTCGCCGAAAACCGCAGGTCAGCGAAGGGACACGCCGCGAACACCCGGCACGTCGCCCTGTACCCGCTCATCGTCACCGCCACCACTGAACACCGCGCTGCCCGCCGCTTCCTTGCCAGCCCGGCCTTGCGGGTCGTCCGCGCGGACGAGGTCCGCCCCGGCGACCTGATCGTCTCCGCCTTCGCACTCGCCGCTCCAGGGCGCCTGCGCCGCACGGACTACTTCGCCTGTGGCCCCTACCCGGCCGACCCCGGACCGTACGACCCGACGTGCGGATGTGGCGTCTGCGGCCTGCCCGAGGTCGAGGGCCCGCACGGGACCGTGGTCCTCACCCGGGGCTTCCCCTGGGAGTGCTGCGACCCGTGGCCCGCCGACGAACCCGTCCTCGTCGATCCCCGAGGCTCCATGCCCGCCCCGACGATTCCGCCCACCGAGAGGGTCTGAATGACCGTCCACCGCGCCCCGCTGACCAACCACCACGCCGACCACAGCCTCTGCCCGCCCGAGCACAAGCACGCCAGCTCCGGCAAGCCGCTCCACCCCGACTGCCCCGGGCGCTCCTACTCCCAGGCCGTCTGCACCTGCGGCGACTGGGAGTTCAAAGGCACCGGCAAGGGCTACGTCGACGAGTCCCGCAAGCGGCACCTCGCCACCCACCCCAAGCCCCACCCGAAGGGCCCGGCCGTCCTGCGCGACCGGCTCCGCCTCGACCTCCCGTGACCGCCGCCCATACCCACCACCGCCTCTCTGCTCGGAGACCCGCAATGCCCCAGTACCTGACCGTCGCCCACCTGATCGCCCAGCTCCAGACCGTCGACCCGAACCTGCGTGTCCGTCTCGCCGTCAACCCGGACTGGGCCTTCGCCCACTACATCGGCACGGACGTCGTCGTCCACGACGGCATCGCCTACCTCGCCGAAGACGGCCAGGAGAGCTACCTGCCCGCCGCCGTCCGCGACGAACTCGCCTGGGCCTGAACCACCGCCCGCCCGAAGGAGACCCGCATCCCGACCACCCACCGCCGCACCCGCACGCAGCCGCTCGACCGGCTCGCGCTGCACCCCGTACCCCACTGGGCGAGCGGAGCGCTCGTCCGCCGCGTCCCCACCGACCCCGGCCAGCCGATCGAGGTCCTCTGGCTCCCCGCCACCACCACGAGACTCCCCTTCGGCCGCATCCTGCTGCGGTGGGAGAAGGCCCCCGAGGCGGGCTGGGACGTCACCGCCCGCCTCGGCCTCGCCACCGCCGACGTCCGCCTCGCCACCTGGCCCGCTGCCAGCGACGACTGGCCCCGTCTGGTGCGCCCCACCCTGGACGAGGTCACCGGCCTGTGTTCCGCCCTCGCCGTCGCCACCGCCGCCCTCGAACTCGCCAACCGCCTCGTCGACTCCTGAACAGCACCGCACAAGGCCGCCCCGCGCTGACCAGCCGGGGCGGCCTCGCCGTGCACCCACCCGACCGGCGGCGCGTACGCTCATCACCGGAACACCGAGGATTAGGACACGCGCATGGCCGACGACCAGCAGCTCTGGGGCTACGCCGAGGTCGCCGCGCACCTGGGCATCAGTGTCGGCGCCGCCCGCAACCGCAAGAACAGGGGCACCCTGCCCGATCCCGACGACACCAGCGTCCCGGACCGCCCCCGTTGGAAGCCGTCCACCTTCCAGGACTGGACGCCCCCTGGCCAGGGCCGCCGCAGCGACCTGCTCGGCAAGCCCTCCGAGCCCGCGTCCGGCTGACCCGCGCCACTCGCCACCGAGCTTGAAGGGGAGTACCTGCCGATGCCCGACCGCCTGGTCCGCGGCCCCGCCGCGCTGACCGCCTGGTGCTCCACCGCTGTGATCGGCGCCGCCACAGCGATCAGCGCTGCGGTGACCGGCGCCCACGGGGTGTGCGCCGCAGGGCTGTTCGCCCTCGGGGGTGGCACGCTGGCGGCCTACCGCACCATCCGCACCGCCGAGAACCGGACCGACCGCGCCGTCCTCGACCACCTGCAGCGTAGGCCCGGCCTTAGCCCTGAGGAACTCGCCGCCGGCCTCGGCCTGCGCCTGGCCGCCGTCCGGCTCAGCCTTCACCGACTGGCCACTGCCCGCAGACTCCCCCCGACAGCACCTCTCGATTCGGGACACTGATCCAAAGCGCGAAGGACCGCCACCGACGTGGGTGGCGGTCCTTCGCGCTGCCCGGCCTAATCCAGGTAGATGCCAGCGAAGGTGCCGTCGAAGCCGAGGGCCACCCGTGCGGCGTCGGTGTCGGGGTGGTGGGTCCAGGTCGGGTTGGCGATCATCGCGTCGAAGTCCTTGCGGGTGATCTCCGGTTCCAGCCACTCGTTCCCGCAGCGGCAGCGGACCCACACGTTGCGGCGGTGGTTGAGCAGCAGCCAGTCTCGGCGGGCCCGGCAGGCGGAACACGTCACCGGTATGCCGCACAGCGCGAGTTCGGCCGGGTGGAGCAGACCGCGGACGGCCTCCGGGCCGCTGGGGGTCTGGGTCTCGTACTCCAGCTGCAGGAGCGGGTCGGAGCCGGCCGGGACCGGGGTGGTGATCGGGGCCGGGGCGGTGGTGGTGTTCTCGGTGGTTCTGGTCACGGGCTCTCCGTTCGTGGTGCTCGGGTACTTGCGTAACACCTGGTGGAACCGGGTGTCGAGGGGTTCCGTGATGGCTGCTCGGCAGGCTGCCGGTTCAGCGGCGCGGTGCCGGGCGGCGCGGGTCGGTCGCGGGCTGGGCCGGTGCCGGCTGTGCGGTGCGCGCCTGTGCCGGTCCGGTCCGTGTCCGGGGGCTGGGGGACGTACGAGGGTGTTCGGGGTTGGCGGGCAGGTCGGCGAGGCGGCGGATGCGCCAGACGATGACGTCGGTGGTGTTGCGGGCGGTTTCCAGCTCTCGCCGGTCGACGGCCTTCTCCAGGAGGACCTTGGGGTCGTGGCCGGCCTTCTCCGCTTCCGCGAGGACGGCGGCCAGGGCGTCGTGCTCGCGGGCCGGGCCCTTGGGGCTCCCGGCGGTGCCGAGGACGGTGTGGATGGTGGTGTCGTGGCGGCGGCGCTCGCCGTCCGGGAGGGCGCGGCCGATCTCGCGCATCGTTCGCATGGGGGTGGCGGCGGCCTGCTGGTAGGCGGAGCGCAGGTGCTCGGCGGCCTGGCGGGAGGCGGCGGCCTGCTGGGCGTGACCCCGGGCGGAGTGCCAGCGGGCAGCCGCCAGGGTGACCAGGACGAAGGTGGACAGGACCATGGCGGTGGCGCCGCCGTCCTCGCCCCGGCCGAGCGCGCTGCCGGCATGGACGATTCCGCGGGCGGCCGAGCGCAGGGCCCGGATGTCGGCGTTCTCGGCGCGGACCTGGCTGCGGGTGGCGCGCTCGAAGGCGCGGGCGGCTTCCCGCAGTTCGGCGCGGGTGGCGGCCGAAGAGGTCTGGGCGAGGGCGTCGAGGATCTCCCCGGCACCGACGAGGTGAGCGGCGGCGGCATCGTCATCGTCCTGGTCGAGAACGGCGGCGGCACGCTCGGCGGCGCCGGCGGCGTCCCGGCGGCGCCGCGCGGGAGTGGAGCGTCCGGTGCGGGCCCGGTGGCTGCCCGGTTTCGTGGTGCCGGTGGTGGATGCGCTGTCGAGGCGAAGGCGGATGCGAGGCAGGGAGAGGTCGGGTGCGAGTTTGGACCCGGAGAACCAGATGGGCTCGCCGGTGCGGTTGCGGTCGCCGGGCAGGGCGACGTTGTAGCCGGTGAGGTCACCGGAGGGCAGGTGGCGGAGCTTGACCCGCAGGCCGGCTTCGCGCAGGCGGGTGAAGAACTCCTGCTCGGTGGCGGCTCCGGCGACGGCCTGGCGGACAGCGTCGCGCAGGGTTTCGCGCGGGGTCTCGGTGCGGCCGGTGCGTTCGGCCTTGAAGCGCTCGGCGCTGGTGGGGTTCTTCGCGGCGGTACCGTCGCCGGGGTTGAGCCGGCGCAGGCCGTAGTCCTTCTCGATGAGGCGGGCCTCGGCCTGGGCCTTGCGCCGGTCGAAGGAGAGGTTGGCGAGGCGGCCGTCCTGGCGGATGAGGGTGGCGGCGATGTGGATGTGGTCGTCGGCGTGGCGGACGGCGACCCAGCGGCAGGCGGTGGTGTCGCCTTCGGGGGCGATGCCGGTGGCGTGGACGATGCGGCGGGCGATGTTCGCCCAGTCGTTGTCGTCGAGGTGGCGGTCGCCGGGGTCGGCGCGCACGGAGCAGTGCCAGATGGTGTCGGCGGGGGCGCGGTCTGCGATGGCTTTGACGGGCTGGTCGAGTTGGGCGGCGAGTTGGGCGGTGGTGTGGTGGGGGTTGCGGCCGGGGTCGGGGGCGAAGTCGTTCCAGGAGGCGACGAGGTGCTGGTCGGTGTGTTCGTCGCGTCGGCCCGGTCCGTAGAGGTAGCGGATGAGGCCGTAGGTGCCGCCGGTGCCGGTGCGGATCTTGGGGATCACCGGCGGACCATCCAGGCGACGGCTTCGTCGACTGCTCCGATGGAGGCTTCGACGCGGTGCAGGAGCTGGCGGAGGTCGGTGGCTGGTTGGCCGCCGGCGTTGAGGAAGTGGGCCACCTGGTTGACGTTGTTGCCGATGGCGGCGAGCTGGCGGTTGGACTCCATGAGTTCCTGGATGCCGCGCCGGTAGTCGGCGATGGCGGCGCTCGGGTCGGTGCTGGTGGCGGCGGCCAGGGTGGCGGCGGCGCAGAAGCCGCCGGGGGCGAGGTCGGCGTGGTCGGCGGCCTTCCGGACGGCGGCCCACTCCGGTTCGCTGAAACGCAGGCTCACGCAGGTGCGGCGCTGGGTGGCGTGGCGGGGGCGGCGGCGTCGGGAGGCGGCGCGCTCGGGAGCGGGCGCGGTCGGCGTGTCTGTCCCGGTCGGCTCCCCCGAGTCGACTCCCCGGTTGTCGGCAGGCCCCCCTGGGTCTGCCGACGATCGGGGTGCCCGTGCCCCCTTCGGGGCGCGGGCGGGGTAAGCATCGCTTACCCCACAACTTGCTCCGCCAGGGGCGGTGTTGGGGTCGTTCTCCCGTACCTGTGTGGTGCTGTCGTGGCCGGGTGCGGTCATCGGCTGGCCTCGGTGTCGCGCTGGCGGATGTCGAGGAGGAGGTCTTCGACGAAGTCGAGTGCGAGGACGGGGTGGTGGAGGGTCCAGGGGCGGGAGTGTCGGCCGCGCTGGATGCTTCGGGTACCGTCCGGGCCGGTCTCGACGCGGTGGAGGTGGCCGTGCTGGGTGAGGACGGCAAGCCAGGAGTCCGCCTCGGCCCAGGTGGCGGGGGTGGTGCGCATGGTGGGGTACTCCCGTTCGGCGGTGGTGCGGCGGGTGACCGGCCGGGGTGACCTGGTCGGTCACCCCGGCGCTCGGGTGTCGGTCAGGTCCGGTCGGCGGTGACCGGCTGACCGGGCTGGGGCCGGAGCTGGGCCATCAGTTCGGTCAGCGTGGCGCTGGACAGGGGGATCTTCTGACCTCGGATCGCCTCGGCGACCGCCTTGCGGGTCAGCCTGCCGTTCTCCGGCGCGGCCTGCCGGGCGATAGCCAGCAGGTCCTCGGTGTCCAGGTCAGGACGGCGGTCGCTGTCCCGGTCAGTGACCGGCGGGTCGGTGACCGGAACACTGACCGGCTGACCGGTGACCTCGGCGGGGCTGACCGTCGCGGCGGTGACCGGCCTGGTGTCCGCCGGTCGGTCAGTGACCTGTCGGCCGTTGGCCGGGTGACCGCCCAGGTCAGAGGGCTTGGTCAGACTGACCGCGCTGACCGGGGTCAGCCTCGGCTGGTCTCCCGGCGCGGTGACCGGGCGGCTGACCGGGCGGCTGACCGGCCGCCCCGCACCGGGGCGAACTCCGCTGTCCTGACCGCCGGTCAGCGCTGCCAGCCGCTCGGTCAGTCCGGCCTCGACGCTGACCTGACCGAGGCCAGGGGTGACCGAGGTCAGGTCAGGAGTGACCTGACCTCGGTCGGCCTCGGTCCCTCGGTCACCCTGACCGTCCCGGTCGGCGGGGCTGACCGGTCCGCGGGCGATGAGGATGTAGAGGTGGACGGCGCCGGCCAGGGCGAGCGGGGCGATCGTGGAGAGCACCGCGACCACCGAGTCGCCGAGCCGCAGGCCGGCGGTGGTGCTCTGCTCGTTGAGCCGCACGGCATGCAGGGCGTTGGCCCACAGACTCGCCCCGGTGGCCGCGCCGAAGAGCAGCCAGACGTAGGCGCGGGCCCGCAGCGGGGCGTCGCGCATCACGAGCAGGGCGCGCACCCCGTAGGCGATGAAGCCGTCGATGACGAGCGGGAACACGAGGGTGAGCAGGCCCCGCACGTGGATGGCCACGGCCATCTGCTGCAGCGCGTCGTAGCTGAGCGCGCAGCCCGCGCCGCCCAGGGCGATGACGACGGCCCGGTCCCAGCCGGTGACGTGCGCGGAGTTCGGGGTGGTAGCGGTGGTGGTGCTCACGCGGCCGTCCCGAAGTCGTCGCGGTGCAGCTGCTCGGCGGCGCCCTGCCCGGCCGAGGCGGTGCGGGCGGCCTGTTCGGCGATCTGCCGGTGGCGGATCGCGCGGCGGGTCTCCCGGTAGAGCTTGAGGGCGTGCTCCGGGCTGATCTTGAGGAGCCAGGCGAGGCGCTCGACCGGCACGTCCTGCCGGTACCCGGCGAGGACGACGGCGCGCCGCTCGGCACGGGTGATGTGGATGTCCCGTCCGGCCAGCACGGCGTTGACCCGGCTGTAGTCCAGGCGGTCGATGAGCCTGCTGTGCAGCGGTTCGCGCTCCTCCTCGGTGAGGCCGCCCCGGATGCCGTGGGTGTCGCCCGTCTCCAGCGCGGCGTCCAGGCAGGCGCGGGCGACCGGGCACTGGGCGCACAGCGCCTTCGCGGTGGTGATCGCGGCCGTGTCCTCCGGACCGGGGAAGAACACCTCGGGGTCGACGGGGGTGTACTCGGTCGGGGTGCAGACGGCCTGGTCCTGCCAGGTCTGGTCGCCGAGGGCGCGGTGGCGGACAGGGCGGGTCGTGGTGGTCATTTGGGGTTGCTCCGATCGCTCTCCGCGCGCGGGGTCGGCGTCGGCGGAGAGGGCGCTGGGTCGGTGAAGGGTGGGCGGCTCGCCGTGGGGCGGCCGGGCGCGGCGGCGGCTCAGGCGGCGCGCTGGAGGCGTCTGCGGTCGACCGGCTCGAAGCTGACCCGGGTGGTCATCTGGGCGAGCCGGGAGGTGACGCGGTCACCGAGGCAGGTGCGGAGCTCCTTGATCGGCAGGTTGCTGGTGATCAGGGTCGGGAGCATGTGGTTGTAGCGGCGGTTGATCAGCCGGTAGGTCTGCTCTTCGACGAACTCGGAGCTCTTGGCGGCGCCGAGGTCGTCGAGGATCAGCAGCGGCACCCGGCTGTAGGCGGCGAGGGCCCGCTCGGCGTCGGTGTCCGAGCTAGGGCGGAGTTCGGCGTAGAGGTCCGCTGCGGTGGTGGCGCGCCAGCGGACTCCGATGCCGGCCTCGACCAGGCGGCGGACGGCGCCGTACGCCTCGTGGGTCTTCCCGGCGCCGACGACTCCGGCCATCAGCAGGCTGGGGCCGGTGGCGACCTGCCGGCGGGCACCGAGGCTCGGGGCGGTGGCCTCGGCGGCGACCTGCCGCACCCAGGCCAGGACCTGCGGGTTCGTGGCGACCGCCTCGCGGTAGCGCGGCGGCAGCCCGGCAGACAGGACCTCCTCCGCCGAGTACGGCTCCGCCTCGTCCGGGAGGGCGTCGACCACGTGCTGGTCGATGCCCCGGGAGGCGAGGATGCGGGCCATCCGGTCGAGCACCGAAGACGCGTCGGCGAGGGTCTGCGGGTCGCGGTGGGTGCGCATCACAGCTCCTCGGCGTAGGCGGCGACGGCGTCGACCGGGTTGGTCCACGCCTGGTGAGCGGGCACGTTAGGCCGGAATCCCGGCCGCGCCAAACCGGTGCCTCGTGCGTTCATGGCGTCGTTGACCAGGCTCGGCAGCCGGGACGGGTGGCCCTGGATCTCGGCGAACCGCTGCAGCCCGGCCCGGACGTGCTCAGCGGCGATGCCCTCGTCCAGCAGGGTCTTGACGACCTTGCCGAGGTGGCCGAGCACGCTGCCCGGCGGACGCTCGGCGCAGGCCGTGACGTACTCGCCGATCAGCTGGTTGGCCGAGACGGTGCCCGCGTCGGGCGCCTCGCGCCCCGTAGGGAAAGAAGATCCAGGATCCAAGATCCTAGATCCAGGCGTCGAGGACTCCGGGTGGGCTCGGCGAACCGTCGGGGAGGCTTCGACGAATACCGTCTGACCTGCGGTTTTCCGGGGAGCCGGAACCGGCTTGACCTCGGCCTCGACGACCAGGGTGACAGCTTCGGCGGTGCCCGGCGCCGTCTGCGCGGCGGGCGCCGGGAAGTGCTCGCGCGGCTGCTTGAGGGCTGCCGGAGTGTTCGCCGACGCTTCGCCGAACACTCGGGGAGCACTCGCGGCGGCCTCGACTCCGGACCCCGGGGTGCCGGCGAGGGCGGCCTGCTGAATGCAGGGGCCCTTGCAGACGCCGCACCGCTCCGGCTCGCAGTGCGGGCACGCGGGAAGGCGGCTCAGCGACGGCTTGTCGATCTTCTGGTGCTTGCGCCACGTCGGGTAGTGGAAGTACCGGCGGCCGTCGCAGCCGGTGTAGCGGCAGATCGCGCCAGCGGAGGCGAGCTGCTGGAGGTGGTCCTCGACGTCAGCGCGGGTGATCTCCTCGCGCATCGGCCAGACGAGGCCGTAGACGATCGCGGCTTGGTCGCGGTGCCTGCCGTGGTCGTCGGCGTGATTCGCCATGCCGAGAAAGGTGATCACAGCGGGGATGGCCACCTCGGCGAGCGTCTCGCTCACCCAGGTCTCGGGCTTGATCGCTCGTATTCGCGCCATGTCAGCGGCTCCGGACCGAGGTGACGGCGAGCTGGCCGGTGGCGAGGTCCAGCGTGTGCGGGCGCGTCCAGTCCGCCTCCGGCCAGGACCGCAGCACCCAGCGGGCGGCGACCTTGGTGGTGCTGCCGCTCAGCATGAGCCGCTCGCCGCGTCCGTCGACCGCCACGGTGTAGGGGTGGGGCCACTGACGGCTGGGGTGGGTGAGGCTGACGCGGACGGCGACCGCGCCGGGAATCATGCCCGCGAGCTTGGCCCCGAGCCGCTGCTGGCTTGGGTTGGGCTCCACGTACTGGGTTCCCCCGGGCAGGGCAGTCATGCGATACTCCGTGTTTCGTAGGAAACGCGCGCGGCGGCCTCTCGTGCAAAAGAAGTCCCGCCGCTCGCGCGGTAGTGAATCAGCGACCTTCGGGGCGCTGGCCCGGCGTCCAGGAGTTGGTAGCTCCAGGGCGCCGGTTCTCGTTTCCGGACATGTCCTACTGCATCGACTCCCCCTCTCTCTGCCCACCTGTCACCCCCGCGGCGGGGTGAGAACCTTAGGGCCTGCGGAGCCACACATCCAGTCCTTAACTCCCCATGGGGGGGGAGGACTCGTGCGCGTACCGCCCCATGCCCCTCGCCGCCCCATGAGTGCCCGGCCGGCCTTCGGGCCCCGGCTTCACGGTCTCGGCCTTCCCAGCCACCGGCCACCGTTGCTGCTGCAACCCCGGGCCAAAGGCTGAACCGGAAATTCCGGGCCGCCCGCGACATCAATGAGACCCTATGATCGCCACTTGATTCCGGTCAAGAATTTCAAGCCATCTACGCGAGTAGTAACCCTCATTTCCCGCCTGACGGGAAATGATCTTGGCCGGTGAATATCAGACACCCCCCGACCCAATGAATCACTCATTCCGACATGCCCATACCGCATCGAGCAGCGCCCGGACGCCCTCCGGATCGCACGCCCGGAAATGAATTGGCGGCCGACAGGTTCTCCTGTCGGCCGCCAATTCGAGCATGACGAAAGCTCGGCGCCCGCTTATGCGGCGATCTGCCCACCGGCAATAAGGCTCATTGCGCGCGCGGCATCACATGTTCGCTGGATCAGTTCTCGCAGGTCGCTCGGCATCTCCTCGGCAGGCATTCCCAGGCCGATTGATCCCATCACCGTCGACCCCCACATGACAGGTGCCGCGATGGCATCCCATCCGACCAACGCCTCCTGGCGGCCGATCGCGAAGCCGCGCCGACAGATATCGGCAAGGGAGGCAAGCAGACCAGCCTCATCACGGATCGCACCCGGCGTCTGGGGCTGGGGCAGCTCCTCAGCGAGCACCGCCTCCTGCATGTGGGTCGGCAGGTGAGCCAGGATCACGCGCCCCGTTGCGCCAACGCGCAGCGAGCGCGGCATGGAGCCGATCGTGTAGGTCAGAGCCCTGAGGGTCTCCGGGTCACGGTCACCGAGGGTGTAGTCGGTACACAGGCGACGCAGGCCACCGAACCCGGTGACCGTGGACAGAATTACGACCCCACCGGTACTCCGTTGGAGGTCGTCGAGCATCTGCTGGACGTCGGCCGCGACCGGGGCGGAGGTCATGGCCTGCAGCGCCATCTCGATCATGGCGGGGCCCGGCCGGTAGCGGCCTCGACTGACCTGGTCGACCGTACGGGTCTCCACGCCGGCCTGCAGAATGCGATGGACTGTGGAGTCAGGGATGCCGGTGGACCTGGTGAGGTCGAGCACGCCCTGGACGCCGCTTCCCTGGGTGACCGCGCGGAGAACGGTAAGGACTCGGGCGTGAGTGCTGGCCGCCGGGCCTGATTGCTGGCGCGGCGTCGATGGCGCTGGTGTTGCAGCAGAAAGCAAGGGAGTCTCGCAGGTCTGTGGTGCCGGGACCGGCCGGCCAAGTCCGTTCTCCGGTCGGCATAGGCATGTGAGGCCGATGGCCCGACCAAGGCCGCAGGTCCCGTCACGGGTCCAGTACAAGGTCGTCGCAGCTAGAGCCGTGGGCGCGCCGGGCGCGCGAGCAGCGGGGGGTGCACCGGGCCTGGGCGTTGCCTCGTGCGCCCAGGCCCGACGAGCGGTCAGTGACCCATGCCGGCGCCACCGTCTACGGGGATGATCGCCCCGGTCAGGTAGGCGGCGGAGTCACTCGCCAGGAAGGACACTGCGGCAGCGATCTCCTCCGGCTGGGCCATGCGGCCGAGCGGCACCCGCTGGAGCAGGGCTCCACGCTGGGTCTCGGAGAGGACTGCGGTCATGTCCGTTTCGGTCAGGCCGGGGGCGACGACGTTGCTGGTGATGCCGCGCGGGCCGAGTTCGCGGGCCAGGGACCGGGCGAAGCCCACGAGGCCGGCCTTGGAAGCGGCGTAGTTGGCCTGCCCGCTCTCGCCGGTCATCGCGACAGCGGAGGAGATGAAGATCAGTCGGCCGCGCTTCGCGCGGAGCATTCCGCGGGAGGCACGCTTGGCGGCCCGGTAGGCGCCGGCGAGATTCGTCTGGAGAGTGGCGTCGAAGTCGTCCTCGGACATGCGCAGCAGCAGCGCGTCCCGGGTGATGCCGGCGTTGACGACGAGGATCTCCACCGGCCCCTGGGCCGCCTCGACTGCGGTGAACGCGGCGTCGACCGACTCGGCGGAGGTCACGTCGCACTGCACACCGAGGAGGCCCTCCGGGGCGAGCCCGCTGCGGGAGGCGACGGCCACGGTGGCGCTGTCCGCGGCGAGCCGCTGCACGACAGCAAGGCCAATGCCTCGGCTGCCTCCGATAACCAGGGCTGAGCGGGACATGAGGGCTCTCCTTCGTGGGGCAGGTCGCCGAGCTACCCGTTCGGTGCCCGGCGGCTTCCACCATGCCAGCCCCCCACTGGAACTCGGACTTCCAGAAGTCCGAGTTCCGGAACCGTGAGTTCGCGAACTCTCAGTTCCGAACTACACACATAGATCACCCAGAGTAATCTTCCGGATATTTTCCGCAACATCCCGAGCGTCGCCACCTCAGGGGCACCGCCGGTGCATTGACGACTCGTCAGATTTCCTCAGCAGTCCACTTGATCAAATGACACTTCATCATTCCGAAAGGAAGGAATATTGAGCTTTAAACTAAATGGTCACAATTGCGCTTCTGTGGCTTTCCCCACACACCGATCCAGGCCGTTCCGCGTCTCGACGATGCCTAGACTCGGTTGCCATGAGCACCGACTTCGAGCGCCTCGCGGCTCGCGATCAAACGCTCGCCGCCATGATCCAGTGCTGGCGCGAGCGGACAGATCCCAACTCCATCCCAGGTCTGGTCACGACCCCAGGTCGCCGCACTCGGGAACTCACCAAAACCGAGGTCGCCAAACTTGCCGGCATCAGCGTCAAGTGGTACTCGAAACTGGAAAACGGAGAGCCGGCACAATTCTCCGACGCAATTCTCGACCGTCTTGCATTCACATTCCGGCTCAATGATGCGGAACGCCTCGCCTTGTACCACCACGCCACTGGGCGCGCCCCCGCCCCGCGAGACACGGAGCCCGACGCCATGGCGGCCATGGACGCGGACATGCAGCGTCTTCTCGACAAGATGCTCCCGCACCCCGCGTACATATCGGACGTCGCCTGGAACGTGGTCGCGCACAACAACCCGTCCCGGGAGATGTACCCCTGGGTCTACGAGCGCAACATCATGAGATGGGCCTTCCTCTACCCCGGCGCCCGCGAGCAGCTGGTCAACTGGAAGGAATCCTGGGCCGTCCCCTTTCTCGCCCAGATCCGCACCGCCGCCGCCCAGTACCCCGACAACGAGCAGCTCAAGAAGCTCGTCGCGGACATCCTGGAGGGCTGCCCGGAAGCCCAGGAGCTGTGGGACCGACACGACTTCTACGAGCACCCTGACGGCGACATCAGGCACATGCGAATCCCTCACGGCGGCGGGGACGAGGTCCCCGTCCGCATCATGGCCCTGGCCCCGCTGCGTAACAGGCAGCTGCGCTTCATCGTCGCTTTCCACGGCGTCTGACCAGCAGCCCGCGCGGTTGCGCCTGAGCAAGAAGTGGCACCACGCTCCCGAACCGGTGCGGCGGGAGCGTGGTGAGCGCCGTCGCCCTGGTGTTCGTCTGCCCAGGAGTACCAACCGTGCCCCCGGAGTGAACGGTCAAATGATCACTCGGTCGGTCGGAGAGCGTCGAGGACGTCTTCGACCGTGAGATCGTCTCGATCTTTCAGGCTGCTCCACCTGGTGAGAACAACGGCAGCCGCGTGTGCGAGGTCGGCGGGCAACCCCGAGTCCACCAGAGTGTCGGCCACATCCCGCATCTCGGGTGCCCACCGCCATGCTCGTGGCGCAACCGTGCGGAGGTAATCCCGATCCGCCAGCAGCGGCCCGGCCATTGCGCGGCCTTCGTCGATCAACTCGGCGGTCACTCCGTGCTGATCGGCGAGCGCGTGCGCAACTCCGACCAATGTCCTGGCGGCCTTCTGGTAGCTGGCGAAGGCCAGTTTGAGCGCCGAGGCCGCACCGGCGTCCCGGTCGAGGCAGCGTGCAGCGACCAGTGTGCCGTCGAAGATCGCGGCCACCCGGCGAGCCGCTACCGGGTCGCCTGCGAGATAGAGGCGCGCGGTGGTCGAAGCGGCTGGTGGCGGGCCGATGATGGAGCCGTCGAGGAACGTTGCACCCGCCTCAGAGAGGATATGGGCGATGCTCCCGGCCCGCGTCGGGCTGATCGCGTTCGCATCCACATAAAGGCCGGTATAGGAAGGTACGGCGGCAACTTCGGCCGCGACTTCCTCGGCGGCTGCCGGCGGGCAGACCGAGATGACGATCTCGCTTTGCTCAAGCGCGGTCGCCAGATCATCGGCAGGAAGCAGGCCCGCCTCAGCGGCTCGGCGACGACTGCTCTCACTGCGGCCTTCCGGCAGCCACAGAACCTGGTGCCCGGCGGCAACGGCCTGGGCAGCTATGGCAGCACCCATCTGTCCCGGGTGCAGAACCGTGATCGTGCTCAACCGCGACCCCCAGCTGGTAGTTCGTTGCGGACCCTTCGGTGTTGCATGATCCCATCTTGGAGGGACAGCCCGATGAGCGAGGTGCGGGCCGGGCTCACAGCCAGCCGTCGCGCGAACTGATCGAGACGTCGGCTGACGCTCTCCGTGGGGCGCTTGCTCGCGACAGCAATCACCGCGTCGATTTGGTGGGCCGCCCCTTCTATCTCGTCGCCTGCCAGCTCGGCGAGGGCCAGGTCCATCCGGGCAAGCGACATCTCGCCGAGCCGCCGGGTCTCCGGCGGGTCGGACTCATAGAGAGCGACGGACTCTTCGGCCATGGCCGCCGCCTCCCTGTTGTTCGCGTCGCCCCCAAGCCAAAGGTGCGTGGTGGAAGCGTAGAACCGTTGTTTGGCCAGCGGGAACGCGAGCATCCCACCCGGGATGTCGTCATTGGTCGCCTGCTCCCGATACGCGTCGGCCTGGCGCAGGGCTTCCACGGCGTCGTGCTGCTGCCCGAGACGGGAGTGCGCCCTCGCGGCGATGCTGGAGAGGCGGATGTGAGCCGTTCCGCTCTCCGGGATGTACTGCTCGCCCAAATGCACCAGGCGAATTGCGTCGTGCGGGCGATCCTCCCAGTAGCAGATCATCGCTTGGGTGCCCCTGATCCACGATCGCAACCCGTTATGGCCAGCCTGCTCCGCGCAGACGAACGCGGTCCTGGCCTGGGTTTCTGCTGCACGGTAGGCACCGAGGTCGAAACTCGCGTTGGCGAGGATTCCGCAGAGCACCGCGGCTGCCAGGTAGAGGTCGCTGGTGTAACCCGGAGGCTGCCGGCCTTCCAGAAACTCGAAGCAACGGTCCCTCAAGGAGACGACCTCCTCGAACAGGGGGACGACCGGCCGGTTGGGGTAGGTGGCGACGATCCTGTTGATGTCGGCCTGCAGCTGTTCAAGGCTGTGCGGGCCGACGTTGCTCTGTTCCGCGTAGGCGGCGAAGGAAGCCGATTGGCTGGCGGCTGTCATCAGCAGGTCCTGGGTGTGAGCGTCCGAGCCGACGCTCGGCTCTATGCATTGTGCGGCAGGAGCAAGCGAACTGCGCTCGCCCGCGGCGTGGACAGGTCCGAACAGATCCCGGGCGCTTCGCTGGAACAGGTGCTCCAGGACCCGCGCCGTCAGTGGCCGTGGCCCGCTGCCGTGCTGTCCGCGCGTCCACCGACTGAACTGACGCTCTCCGATGGTGACCTTCGCCAGCGCGGGGTTGTGTTCGAGGCGCGCCACCTCGACGGCGGCGGTTTGTAGCTGCCGGAGGAAGACGAGGTACTCGCCCAGTCCACGCTGTTGCACCAGGACCTGGAACAGGGAGATCTCTTGGTCTGACGCCATGACAACTCCGTTACGGGGATCGATGGAACGGCCTCGAAACAACGATCTCCGATCCCAGCCTGACGCGGGAGGGTCAGCGACGAAATGTCAGCTCTCATGTCGGCTGATGTCGACCTGTGTCGGCTCGTGTCAGCGCGTGGTTACTAGCCGAAGTCGTCCGGACACGAGCAGGATTCCCCCGTCGCGCCAGAAGAGCGCCGTCCGCGTGGCTGGTCCAGGCGATGGACGAGCACCCCGGTTGGAGCGGCGGGCCGACCGCCCTAACAGCGGCTGCGGTCCGGGGCGTCACCGCGCGCAGGCCCGAGGGCGTCAAGAGCGACTCGGAGACGACAGCCCCGGCGTCTCGGCCATCTCCCCGCACAGCCTGGCGAAGGAGCAACACCGTGAGTTCACCCCACTGTCAGCCCCTAACGGATCTGGTCACCGGCACGACTGGCATTCGGGCCGCCATTCACGTCAGCCCCGAGGGACTCATCCTCGCGGCCTCCCCTGGGCTCGCCTCCGAGACGGCCGACCGTTGGGCCGCCGCCATGGCTGCGCTGAGCGCGGTGAGCACCGAAGGCGTCGGTATCGTCGGCGATCTCACGTCCCGCGAAGTCCCGTGGGGCTACAGCGTGATCGAGGACCGGTACGGCCAGACCCTCGTTCTGGTCGGCTCGCCGGACAAGTCGATGCTCGCCGTGGCCGCTGCCAAGGGGGCGGACCTGGGCATGATCGTGGGTCGGCTGATCGAACTCGCGGACCAGGGCCACGTCGTGGCGGTGGCAGCGTGAGCGCGGCGCCGAAGGAGCACGCCGTTCGGGGCCGCCGGCGTCCGCATCCGCTCCCCGATGTCCTGGTGGCCCCTCACATCCCTGATCCGCGCAGCCCCGGCATGGCCGGGCTCGCGTGCTACCTGGCCCGGCGCGGTGCGCGGGTGACCGTGGCACCGCGGCAGGGCGGCCGCGACGACGAGCTGCTCCAGCGCCTCGCCCGCGCCGGCGCCGTGCTGCAGCCCGTGGTGCCGGGCGTGACGACGTCGCTGGTCTGGGGCGGAGACGACGCGGCGGTGCACGAGATCCTCGATCGTGCGGCCGGCCACGGTCTTCCGAGCATGGGCTATTCCCGCGCGGTGGAGCTGTTGGCCGGGACCGCGCCCACCGTCGTGGCCGTCGTGGGCAGCCACTCCACCGCGATGGCCGCCGCCGCCCTGACCTGTGCGCTGACCGTCCGCGACCCGGGCTGGATTCTGACCGCCGCCCCGCACGGCGACGCACCCGGCTACGACGGCAGCGGCGACGTCCTGGTGGTGGACCTGTGCCCCGACACCGCACTTCACGAGGCCGCCCCGCCGGGCTGGCGTCACCGCACCTTGGGCTCGGGCCTACGCCCGGCGGTCACGCTGGTCACCTCCGTGGACACGGCACCGCCGATGTTCGCGACCCGCGAGGAGGCGCTGGACGACATCGAGGCACTGGCCCGCCGCAGCGAGAGCGTGGTGGTGTGGGCCGGACAGCCGGGCTGCGACGAGCTGCTGGAGCGCCTGCGCCGGGCCCCGGGCCCGCGGGTGGTGACGGTGGGCCGGGGCCAGGGCATGGACGTGCAGATCCTCCGTCTGCTCTGGAGCGGGGAGGACCACCACCTCACCATCCAGGCCGGCAGCGAGCGGGTCTCGCTCGCCGTGCCCGTCGCGGGCCGCACGTCCGCCCTCGGCGTCGCGGCGGGGTTCGCGGCCGGATGGGCCCTCGGGGTGTCCCCCTCCGACCTCGTCGACGGGCTTGGGGCGTTCACCGGGGCCGAAAGGTCGCTGACCCGCCTGGGCACGGTCCGCCGCGTCACCGTGCTGGAGTCCCGCGCACAGCACCCGGAGGAGATCGCCGCCGACCTCCAGGGGGCGCAGATGCTCACCGAGGGGGCGGTGATCGCGGTGTACGAGCCGGTCGGTCACCTGCGCACCGCCGCGCTCGCCGACCGGATCACCGCGGCCCTGGCCGCCGCCGACCGCACGGTGCTGCTGCCCGTCCTGTCCACCCCGGCCCGCTCCCAGCTCCAGATCGACGGCATCGCTGCACTCGCCAGCGCCAGCGACGGTGCCGGCGGCCGGGACAGCGGCACACTCGTGATCCCCGAGCCCGGACCCTGCGGGATGGGCGCCGAGGACGTGGCCGCCTCCCTCGCCCACGCCGACGACGTGATCCTCACCATCGGCACCGAGGCTGCCCGCCGCAGCGGCCCGAGGCTGTTGGCCGCCCTCGACCGGCCCCGGCCCGTCCAGTAGCAGCACACCCCACCCTGCCCTCACCTGCGCCACAAGGAGCTTCGCCATGCCCATTTCCCTCCCCGACCGGCCGGACCTGTCCGAGGCCGACGTCCTGCTGCTGCGCCAGGTCGCCGGTGGCCACCTGATCGACCCGGTCAGCCGCGCCACGGGCCTCGCCGCCAAGGAGGTCAACCCCGCCATCCAGGCGCTGACGGCCCGGCTCGGCACCCGGCACCGCCACCGCGCCGCCGCTCTCGGCGCGGCCTGGGGGTTGGTGCGTCCCGAGGACGTGCCCGTGTCCCACCCGACCGGCCTGCCCCTGCCCGCCCAGCAGCAGAGGGTGCTCGCCGGCCTGGTCTCCGGCGAGGAACCGGCGGCGACCGCGAAGCGGCTTCGCCTGAGCACGAGCACCGTCCGGACCTACACCCAGAGCATCCTGCGCACCCTGGGCGTCCGCTCCCGGCAGCAGGCGGCGGCCCTCGCCGTCCTCGCCGGCATCGTGCCGCTGAGCGCCCTGGGCGACGGCTGGCCGGACACCCGGCTCTCCGCGACCACCAGCCCGCCCGCGCAGCAAGCGAGTTGATGCCCGACCTCCGGCCGTAGCCGCGCAGCCGCCCCGCCCCGCCCCGTTCCGAGGCTACTGCGGGGACCGTCTCGCGAGGCCCCCTGTCACCCTTTCCACCCAGCGTCAGGACCACCATGAACCGCATCGAGGGCTCTCGAGTCCGCACCGCCGTGCAGGCGCGGGACATCAACGGCGGCATCCACATCCACCCCGACCGGGTCTGGCCCGTCCCGCGGCAGCTCCCGGCCGTGACTGGCGTGTTCACCGACCGAGTGGGGGCGCTTGGCTTCCTGGACACGGCGCTGGCCGCACCGCCCCCGGGCACCGCACCGGTGGCGGTGATCAGCGGCCCGGACGGCATCGGCAAGCGGACCCTGGCCGCCCGCTGGGGGCACCGGGCCGCCGACCGGTTCCCGGACGGTCAGCTCGTGGCCCGCCTGCGCGGCGCCGGCCGCCCGGCCCCGATCGCCGAAGTGACCCGGTCCCTGCTGCGGGCACTGGGCCTCGGAGAGACCGAGACGCTGCCGTGGGACACCACCGAACTGCTCGCGCTGTGGCGCTCCGTGAGCGCCACCCGCCGCCTGCTTCTGGTTCTGGAGGACACCGACTCGGCCGAGCAGGTCCTCCCGCTGGTACCCGCCAGCGCGCACTGCGCCGTCGTCGTCACCAGCGCCGCCCCGCTGCCCGCCCTCGCCGCCCACGGCGCACGCCACCACCGCCTGGACCCGCTCTCGCCCGAGCACTCTCTCCTGCTGCTGGGGCGGATCGTCGGCGCGCAGCGCGTCCACGCCGAGCCGCAGGCCGCTGCCGCGCTCGCCTCGGCCTGCGGCGGTATGCCGCTGGCGGTCGGCCTCGCTGCTGGGGAAGCCGCCCTCGACCCGGCCCGGCCGCTCGGCGAACACCCGGCGCTGGCCGCGCCCACGCCTTCGGAGGCCGTCGCGGTGGCGACCGCTGTCGTCTACGAGTCGCTGCCCGAGCCCGCGGCCCGGCTCCTGCGGCTCCTGGCCCTGGTGCCAGCGCCCGACGTCGACGCGCTCACCGCCGCCGCCGCGACCGCGACGCCGATTGTCCAGACCGCTCAGCTGCTCCAAGAGCTGGCCGCCCGGCACCTGCTGGAACACACCGGACGAATCGCTGGCCGGGGCGAGGTGTACCAGCTGCGGCCCGCCGTCGCCGAGCAGATGCGGGCCGCTGCCGCCCGCACCGACTCCACCGTGATCCGGACCATGGTCGTCCAGCGCTACCTGGACGTCCTGATCGCCACCGCGCACGCCACCGTCCAGCGGCTCACCCCGCACCACCGCGTGCTGCCCCGCCAGTACCGCCACCTGCCCAGCGAACCGCCCCGTTTCGCCTCTGATCGCAGCGCGCTCGCCTGGCTGGAGGCCATCGCGCCCGCCGTCCAACCCGCTCTCGACGCCGCCCGCGAACTCGGCGAGCACCGGGCGCTCGTCACCCTGGTCCACGACCTGTGGCCGCTCTTCCACCGGCTGCGGCGGCTGGACCTGAGCGTCGCCGCCAACGAGCAGGGCTTACGCTCGGCCGTGCTCTGGGGCGACCGGATGGCGATCCGCGAGATGACCACCACCCTGGCCCTCGCGCTCAAGGGAACCGGCCGCCTCGACGAGGCCGGCCGACGCTACGCGGACGCCCGCGACCTGGCAAGCGCCGACCAGGACCGCGGCGGGGTCGCCCAGTGCACGATGGGCATCGGGTCCTGCCTGTGGGCTGGCGGGCAGTACGACGCCGCGAGGCCCCACCTCGGTGAGGCCACCCGCGTCTACGACGACCTCGAAGACCTACGCGGCGCGGCGCTGGCGGACATCCTGCTCGGCTCGGCCGCCGCCCGCCTCGGCCAGCCCGACGACGGCGTGGCCCTGCTCTCGGAAGCCCACGCGAGCCTGGCCCTGCTCGAACCACCCGACCCGCTCAACGCCGCGCGGGCCCTGGCCTTCCTCGGCGAGGCCCACTCCCTGGCCGGACGGCACGACCTCGCCGTCACCGCCCTCACCAAGGCACGCCAGAGATTTGACGAGATCGGCCACGGCCACTGGCGCGCCCTCACCACCGAGTTCCTCGGCCAGGACGCCGAACGCTCCGGGGCGAAGCAGGCCGCGCTCGCCTGGTACGGCGCCAGCCTCGACGGGTACGCCGCGCTGGCCAGCCTGCGGGACATGGAACGCCTCGACGCCCGAATCACCCAGGCGAGCACCCCGTGACCGCCATCAACCGCGAGCCGGAACCCGCCGTTTCCGTCTAGAGGCTAGCCGAAGTCACCGGGGTCGACCCGATGTTCGCGTGTCGAGTCGGCCCAACCACTCTAGGGCCAAGACCCCACATCCACGGGCCGAGACGGAGGCTGCACCATGGTGAACCACGTAATTCATTGTGAGGTTTCCGTTGCCCCGCAGGCTTGGCAGCTGCGGCACGAGACTGTGATCGCCGCCAGGTGGGCAGGTCCTGCGGCACCTTCGCAGAGTGGCCGCCGGTCAGGCTGCTATCGCCGCCTTCAACTGAGTCAAGGCCACCCCGGCCTCCTCGCGGACGTCCGGCAAGTCTCGGCTGGCGCGCACCACTCGCTGGATCTGGTGCGGCAGCCGGTGCGCCACCGCTCCCCGCACTGCCTCGGCCAGGTGCTCTCGGGCGGCCCGGTGGTCGCCCCGAAGCGTCAGGACCTGCCCGGCGGTGATCGCGGAGATGATGCGCCACTGCGTGGTCGTGTGAAGTCGAGGCGCGGGTGCGCGTTCCAGGACGCGAACAGCCTCTTGGACACGGCCGGTGGCGGCGAGCCCCCGTACGTGGACCTCGTGGTGGCTGAAATCGGAGAACAGGGACGTCGTCGGCGCCACGTCCAGCAACCGGAAGCCTTCGGTGACCGCGTCGTCGAACGCGGCCCGGTCTCCGGCGCTGCCGGCGGCGCGGGCCAGAAGGATCACGGCCTCGGCTCGCTCACCAGGTGTGCGGGCGGCATCCCGGGCCTGGGTGAGCCGGTCAACTGCGGCTCCCAGGAGACGGGCCTTGCGGAGTTCGTTGCCGTGGTGGCGCAGGGCGTAGGTGTGCAGGGTCGGATCGCCGAGGCGCCGAGCGACAGCCAGTCCTTTGCCGGTCCAGCGGGCAGCGGTGGCCAGGCGCTCGTCAGGCAGGACGTGACCGAGGGCGACGCCGAGGCCGACGCGGGCGCGGGCGAGCAGCCGCAATACGTCCGTTTCGGTGCGGCCGTCCTCAACCCGAGCCTCCAACCGCGCCACCAGAGGCCACAGCTCGTCGACGGCGGCGCTGGCCTGGCCGGCCTGGCGGGCGATCTCGGCCAGGCGCAGGACGCTCTCCGCGAACTGGATCATGGCGTGGTGGTCTCCGTCTGCGTCGTCGGTAATGCCGAAGCAATGGGGCGGAAGGCGGAGCTGGTCGGCGATGTGTCGCAGGGCGCCGATGTCGGTGATGGTGCGCGAGCCGGTCTCCACCCGGGACACGTAGCTGGTGGAGTAGCCGAGCAGGTCCGCGAGTTCCTGCTGGGGCAGGCCGTGGAGTTCACGGTAGAAGGTGAGGATTCCCGCCAGGCTTCGCCGGCGCAGGATCTCCTGGGCTCGGGGCGTGGTCCAGTGCCACTGGATGCCGTCGCGTGGCGCGGGCTCCACGGCTCAGTCCCGGTCGAGGAGTTCGTACCAGCGGGCAATGGAGTCCTTGTAGCCCTGGGGCATGACGAGCGCGTCGACCTCGTGCCGGTGGAAGAGTCCGGCCTCCTTGTGTTCGTGGCTGACAACGGGGGGCTTGTCAGCACCGGTGGCGGTGCAGCCGTAGGTGACGATGAAGACCTTCCGGCCGGGCAGCGGCTCGTACATCCACGTATCGAGCAGAGCGCTGGCGTTGGCCGTCCAGCCGCTCTCCTCTTGGATTTCGGTCTCCACCCGCTCGGCGGGGGTCTCGTCGCCTTCGAGCTTGCCTCCGGGCAGCTCCCACTCCTGCCTCTCGTTTTTCAGCAGCAGCACGCGCCGCTGGCTGTCGAGGACCACACCCTTGATCGAGATAGGGAACTTCGCTGGGACGTAAGGCTGTTCGAGCTGGATCACGCCGTCCTCCATGATGTGCGGCCAGGCGCAGGCATCCCGAACGTAGCAGCCCCGAGCCGAGCCGAAGCGCCCTGTTCCCGTGATCACGGTTTGACAGTTTGTCACTGTACGGCGGTGGCGATGCCGACGACTGTTGTGGTCTCCCCATCCCATCTACGCCCAAGGGAGATCCCCATGCCTTCGAACACCCCCGGAGTGGACTTTTTCGCGCCGGACTCCTCGGCGGTCAGCTCCGGTGAGTTCCGGGAGCGAATCGGGGAGGTGCTCCGGGAACGCGGCGTGGCTGGCCTGACGGGCTTGCACTGCCGCGACGACGTCCTGGAAGCCGCGCGCCTGCTGCTGGCCGAGCTACGCCCGCACCGCGACAGCGGCCCGGACGGGCTGACCACGATCCGCGACACCGGCCGCCATGGCCGACGTGTTGGCCTGGCCGGGCTGGGCCGAAGCGATCTCGCGGTCCACACGGAGAGTGCCCAACTGCCTTGCCCCCCTCGCCTGGTCATACTCGCTTGCCTCCAGCCGGGCCGTGCTGGAGGCGAGAGCATCCTCGTCGACGGGCGTGCCGTGCTCGGCGAGTTGGCCGGCTTCCGGCCCGCCGCGCTGGAGGCCCTGTCTGCGCCGCGCGCAGCCTACTTCGGCGGCGCGGACGGGCTGTTCGCCCCCGTCTTGGAAGACCTTCCATCGAGGCGCTGGCGCATCCGCCTGCGCCAGGACGAGCTAGCCCGCTTCTCACCAGAGGCACAGGTCCAGATGCCCGGATTGCGCACCGCGATCGCTCGGCACACCGTTTCGGTGCGCCTGGCCGTCGGGCAGGCGCTCCTCCTCGATAACCACCGCGTCCTGCACGGCCGCGCCGCGTTCACGGGAGAGCGGCTGCTGCTGCGTGCCCTCGGGCCTGCCCACGGAGGGCTCGGCCTCGAACCGGGTTTCACCGCGCCGTGGATCGCGACCGAAAGCGCCAAGAACCCGGTGTGAGCTGGATGGCATCCCCCACCCCGGCAACCGCAGCCTTGCCCACAATGTACGAGGAGACTCGATGCTGCTTGTGATGGTTGATGGCATCGACCTGGCCGGCAAGACCACGCTGGTCGAAGCAGTGGTGCGGTACCTCGCCGAGCGTGGTGTGGTGGCACGCCGCCACCGGGGAATGCTGGCCCGGCGCCACCCACTGGACCGGCCCCTGCGCTGGCTGTCCATGGCCCGCCAGCCGGACAGCGCGCTCACCACGACCGCGTACCTGTTCGCCGGGTTCGCTCTGGACAACCTGCTGGCGAGGGTTCAGCCGCCGGCAGCCGAGGGCTGCGAGGTGCTGATCCAAGACGCCTACGTGGACCGGACGGTTGCCTTCGGCATCGCCGGCGGCCCGTACCTCGCGGCCCGCGCGGCCCTGCGCTGGCCGCAGATGTTCGCCTCGTTCGACCTCGCGGTCCACGTGACCGCCGACATCAAGACCCGTGCCGAGCGTCTGCACGGCCGCGACCACGTCGACGTCCGTGACCTGCGCAGTGCGCAGGATGAGCCGTTCGCCAACCGCTTCCACCACGCGCTCGCCGTGATGGGCCGCCGCCACCGCCGCCTGATCACCGTCGACACCACCGGCCGGGACGTGACCGACGTGGCCCGCGAAGTCGGCGACGCGATCCTCGCCCTTCCCCGCCGAACCACGCGCTGACCGGCGCGCCGCTCCCTGACCCCACGACCTCACCCGGAGGCGATCCGTCATGCCCACCCCACTGCCCGGCCCGGTGCGCCGCGCCGATACGGGCCACCTGTGGCACCCGTGGAGCCCGAACCATGTCGGCGCACCTCGCCTCGTCCTGACCAGCGGTGAGGGCTGCCGCGTCACCGACGACACCGGCCGCAGCTACCTCGACCTGCGTGCCGGCACCCTGAACGCCGTCGTCGGCTACGGCGAGCAGCGCGTCGTAGACGCGATGACCCGCCAGGCCCGGCAGCTGATGACATGGGACCTGGCGGAGGTGACCACTGAGCCCGCGGCGCTGCTCGCCGAGCGGATCGCCGCCTTCTGTCCGCCCGGCCTGTCGCGCACCCTGTTCTGCAACTCCGGGTCGGAGGGGGTCGAAGCCGCCCTCAAGATCGCCCGGATGTTCAACTGGATCACCGGCGACCGGGAACGGACCGTCGTCGCCTCCTGGGCGGACGGGTACCACGGAGCCACCACCGCCGGGATCGCCGCCACCGGGGCGGAGTTTCGCCGCGACGGCGCCGGGCCGCTTCCGGACGGCTTCGTGCACCTGGCCACGCCACGGTGCACGGGGTGCACGGCCGGTGAGTCCGGACACGAGTGCCGGATTCCCGGCTCCGCCGAGTGGGAGGCGCAGCTCGCCGCCATCGGCGCGCACCGGGTGGCGGCGGTCCTCGTCGAGCCGGTGCTGAGCGTCGGCGGGATCGTGGTCCCGCCGGACGGCGCCCTGACCGCGCTGCGGGCGCTGTGCGACCGGCACGGCATTCTGCTGATCGTCGACGAGGTCGCCACCGGGATCGGTCGCACCGGGCACATGCTCGGCTTCCAGCACGACCTCGGCCACGACGACGGCCCGGACATCGTGGTCACCTCGAAGGGCCTGACCGGGGGGTACGCGCCGCTGGCCGCCGTCACGGTGCGCCAGGACCTGTACGAGGTGTTCGCCGACGACCCGTACCTGGGCGGGCTGCGGCACGGGCACACCACCGGCGGGCACGCGACGGCATGCGCGGCGGCGCTCGCGGTCCTGGACATCGTCGAGGGCGAGGACCTGCCGGCCCGCGCCCGCAGCGTCGGTTCGGCCGTCCTGGAGTACCTGTCGAAGGACCTGTCCGGCTGCCCGGCGGTGCGGCAGGTCCGTGGCCGCGGGTCGCTGATCGGCGTGGAGACCGTGTCCGTCGAGGTGGCACAGGACGTGGCCGCGCTCGCCCAGCAGGCCGGTGTCCTGGTGCGCTCGTTCGGGCCGGTCCTGACGATCGCGCCGCCGCTGGTCATCACCGTCGCCGACGCCCTGGCCGGCGCGCGGACCGTCGCCGACGCCCTGCACACCGTCGCCGGCGGTGCGCGGTGAGCGGCGGGCGCGACACGGTGGTGCTGCCGTGCGCGGGCGCCGGCACCCGCCTTGGCCTGCCGATCGCGAAGGAACTCCTGCCCACCGGGCCGGGGCGCGTCGCCCTCGACCACACCCTGGACCTGCTCGCCCCGCACGGCGACCGGCTTCGCCTGGTCGCCGTGCTCGGCCCCGGCCGGGAGGCCACCGCCCGCCACTTGACGGCCCGCTGTGCCGACCTCGGCCTGCCGCTCGCGCTCTGCTCGCAGGACGTGAAGCTGGCGGAGTCGACCGGCGCGGTGCTGAGCTGCGAAGCGTGGTGGGGCCCGGCCACGGCCGTCCTGCTGCCGGATCAGATCCTCGCTCACCCGGCACCGCACGCTGTCGGGGACCTCCTCGACCTCGTGGGCGCCGGTCACCGGGCTGCGTTCCTCACGGCCGCCGAGAACGACCCGCACCGACTGGCCGTCGACGGGGCGCTGCGCCTGGAGAGCGCCGCCGACCACGCGTGGCCGCAGGTGGAGGACTTCGCGGACAAGCCGGGCCTCGAACAGGCCGGCCGCTTCAACGCCGTCTGGTTCGCCTACGCCTTCGCTCGCGGGCCCGGCCGAGCCGTACTCGACGTGCTGCACCGCGCGACGCTCCGCCAGCCGTTCGGGCCCGAGGGCATCGCCCCGCTGCTCGGCGCGCCGACGCTCGACGTCGGCCCGTTCACCGACCTGGGCACCTGGCCGAGCCTGGCTGCCACGATCACCGGGAGCGTCCTGTGACGACCGTCCTCATCCACGCCGGCCCCTACCCGGTCGACGACCAGCTCGGCGGGATCGGTATCCGCCTGTGGGAGACGGCCCAGGTCCTCGCCGACGCCGGACATCGGGTCACCATCGCCGCCCCACGCCCCTCCGGCTTCACCCACCCGGGCATCTCGGTCACCACCCGGCCGTGGGAGGAACTCCTCGCCGGGCACAGGGTGCTGGTCACCACCGACCTGCCCGACACCCGGCTGCTGATCACCGCCCACGCCGCCGGACTGTTCCTGGTCGCGGAGAACGCCCCGCCGATCGAGCACCTGCACTACGACGCGTTGGCCGGCCCGGACGGACAGGACCTGTACGCGGACACAGTCGCGCGCTGGCGGTTGCAGCTGATGCTCGCCGACCACGTCCTGGTGCGCTCCGAGGCCGAGCGCGCCTCCACCCTCGGCGCACTGGTGGCCACCGGCCGCCTGTCCGCCGCGCACCACCGCGCCGGCCCTGCCCTGGACCACCTGCTCAGTCTGGTGCCGATCGGCCACAACCGGCACTCCGCCCAGACCGCGGCCCAGGCGCCGGCCGGGCGTTCGGTGGACGTCGTGTGGAGCGGCGGCGCGTGGGAGTACTGCCACCCCTCCCCGCTGCTGCCCGCCCTCGACCACGCCCGCGGGCTCGGCCGGGAGCTGACGCTGCGCCTGCTGTACGAACCCGGCCCTGCCTTCCGCGCCCAGGTGCACGCGATGGGTCTGGACAGCCTGGTGGAGCTGCCCGATGGGCCGCTCGGGCACCACGGCCGTGACCGGATGCTCAACGGTGCCCGCTGCCTCGCGATCACCGGCAGCCGCACGGCGGAGTCCCAGACCTGCCACCGGCTGCGCCTTCGCGATGCGGCCCTGTATCGGCTGCCGGTCGTCGTCGACCCGCACGGCGCCACCGGAGATGTGGTCGCCGCCCTCGGCATCGGCCCCGTCGCCGACCCGGCCGACCCGAAGGCGCTCGCCCTCGCGCTGCTCGCCGCCACCGACGACGGCCCCGCCCGCGACGGCCACCTCGCGGCGCTCGACCTGGCCGCGCCCCGCTTCGACCTCGAACGCCACCTGCAGCCGCTCCTGCGCCTGATCGCCGAGGCCCGGCCCGCGCCCGACCGCGACGATCCCGCTCACCGTGCCGCCGTGGCCCGGCTGATCGCCGCCACCCCGGCGCTGACCACCAGCGCTCCCGCCATCATCTGACCCCGCGTCCGACCGGAGGCCACCGTGCCCGCTCCCGCCATCACCCGCTACACCCCGGCGCGCTTCACCGCCCCTCTCCAGCTGCCCGGCTTCACCCCGGTACCCGCCGAGCCCGTCGTCGCCAGCAGCTGGGGTATCCCCGAGCCCGCCTTCCGCCAGCGGATCGCCGAGGACTACCGCGCGCGCGGCTACGTCGTCGTCCACGTCCCCGGCACCACCCCGGCCGAGGCCGACCTCTCCTCGCTGGCCGACGCGCTCGGGCTCGGCCCGGCGTTCAGCCCGCCCCAGTACCGGGGCAGCATCCACACCCAGGGCGGGGTCAGCCGCCTCGCCGCCACGGCCGACCCCGCCCATCCCTTCCAGGACCGGGCCGGGCAGAACCTGCACTGCGACGCCACCCTCCAGCACCTTGGCCAGGTCGCCACCACGGTCATGATCTGCGTGCGCCCGGGCCGCTCGGGCGGCCAGACCCAGCTGTTCAACGCCGTCCAGGCGTTCGCCGAACTGCAGGCGGCGGACCCCGAGGCCGCTGCCCAGCTCACCCACGAGCGCGCTCTGGTGCGCACCTCCACCTTCGTCGACGGCCTGTCCACCGCGGGCCCGGCGTTCGGCCGTGACCCGGCGGGCAACCTGATCACCCGCTACAGCCTCACCGCCACCGACTCCTACCACCCCACCGCCCCGGGGCGGCAGGAGCACCTGAACCGCGCCCTCGCGGCGCTGGCCGACGCCGCCGCCGACACCTCCTGGCACCGCACCACCTTCACCCTCGCCGCCGGGCAGGCCCTGATCCTGGCCAACGACAAGCTCTGCCACGGCCGCGGCCCCTTCGTCGACGACCCCGCCGCTCCTCGCCTGCTCCTCCGCGGCCTGTTCACCACCCGCCCCACCGCCTGACCCTCGTCCACTGCTCACGCCTGGAGCACGGCATGACTCTCACCACCAGCACCGGCCCGGACCTCGGCTCCGGAACCAGCGACCCGAGCGGCGCGCAGCTGCTCACCACCGCCCTGGCCGTCCTCGCCGGGCACGAGCGCGCGGCCCGTCAGGTAATCAACCTGGTGCCCGCCGAGAACGCGATGTGGCCCATCGCCCGGCTGCCGCTCATCGCGGACCTCGCCGGCCGGTACATGTTCGACCAGCACCCCGACCCCGACTGCGGCGAGTGGCGCTTCCCGGGCGCCCGCGACGCGCAGTGGCTGGAGACCGGCCTCGCCGTCCCGCTGCTGCAGCGGTTGCTCGGCGCCGCCCACGTCAACATCCGCGCGCTGTCCGGCCTGCAGGCCATGGAGATGACCCTGGCCTGCTACCCGGCCGGAGCGCCCGTCGCGGTCCTGTCCCCGCGCCAGGGCGGGCACTACGCCACCGTCGACATCGCCCGCCGCCTCGGCCAGCACGTCCTGACCGTCACCGGCCCCGACCCGCACCGCCTCGACCTCGGGCAGCTCGCCGAGCTGTGCTCCACGCAGCGCCCCGCGCTGCTCTACATCGACCAGTGCCACGCCCTCGTGCCCTACGACATCGCGTCGATCACCGCCACGGTGAAGAAGGCGTCGCCCGGGACCGTGGTGCACGCCGACATCTCCCACCTGCTCGGCCTGGTCCTCGGCGGCGCCGTCCCGAACCCGCTCGACTGCGGAGCGGGCAGCCTGTCCGCGTCCACCCACAAGTCGTTCCCGGGCCCGCAGAAGGGCATCCTGGTCACCAACCGGAGCGGCATCGCGGCAGCGTGGCAGCAGGTGCAGCCGCAGCTGATCTCCAGCCACCACTTCGGCTCCGTCGCGGCGCTGGGCCTGGCGCTCGCGGGCTTCACCGACCGCGCCGGCGACTACGCGCACACCGTCGTCGCCTGTGCCCGCTCGCTCGGCCAGCACCTCGCCTCGGCCGGTTGGGACGTCGCCGGCGCGGACTTCGGCTACACGCGCACCCACCAGCTGTGGGTCACCACAACCCCGCGCCTGGCCGCCCGGGTCGCAGCGCGGCAGCTGTACGCGGCCGGAATCCGCGTCAACTGGCTCGACGACCTGCCGCTCGGCCACCCGGCGCTGCGCCTGGGCCTGGCCGAGGCCGTGTGGTGCGGCCTCGCGCCCTCGGACATGCCCTTCCTCGCCCAGCTCATCGACCAGGCCCTCACCGGTACCCGCGAGCCGGCCGACATCGCCGCCGACGTCGCCGTCCTGCGCACCGGCGAGCGCTACCCGTTCGCCGCCCGCCCCGACGAGTCAGCCTCCGCCGCCCTGGCCGAGGTCACCGCGCTGCTCGGCTGCGGGGAATGGGGGATGTGATGGCGCTGCCCGCACCCGACCTGGCGGCCGACGCCTCGTGCGTCGCGGTGTACCGCGATCTGCGCGACGGGGTGGCCCGCTCCTGCGCGCAGATCGGCTACGGATACAACCTCTACCCGATCTCGACGGCGACCGCTCGGCACCTGCAGCAGGTCCTGGCCTCCTGCCTGCGCGACGGGCGGATGCACGAGTACGGCACCGTCCACGACGAGCACGACCGCGCCCTCGCCGCCACCCTGGCCGGCGAGTACCTCGGCGTTCCGGTTGACGAGGACCAGGTGATGTTCTGCGCGGGCGCGAGTGAAGGGATCGGGCTGGTCTCCCGGTACCTGACGGCGTGCGGCGCCAGCATGATCCTGCCCGCGCCGTGCTACTTCGCGTTCGAGCAGACACCGCGCCGCCACCCGCTCGCCGTAGCCGGCCGCTACCGCGGCGACGGCGCCGTCCACTGGTCCGGCGGCGGAGCCGGTCACACCGCCGTCGTCGAGATCCTTCCCAACGGCGTCACCGGCACCGGCTTCCGCCCGCCCGCCGTCCAGGCCGATTTCCGTGTACTCGACCTGGTCTTCCAGGCCGGCGGGCACAGCAGCGGGCGGCACCTGGTCGCCGACCACGCCCGCACCGCGCTGGCCGGCCGACTCACCGACACCGCCGTCCTGATGACCCCGTCCAAGGACCTGTCGCTGCCCGGGCTGCGGGCCGGACTGCTCATCAGCGGGGACACCGCCCTGATCGCCGCCGCGCGCGACGACGTGTTCGATCGCGTCGCCAGCGCCAACCCGATGGCCGGCCAGTTCGTCCTGCTCTACCTCACCGTCCTGCTGATGGCCGAGGCCGCCCACAGCGACCCGGGCACCTTCGCCCGGCGCCACGCCTGGGTCCGCGCCCAGTACAAGCGCCACCGGGTGTCCACGTGCCCGACCGAGTCCACCTGTCGGGCGATCACCGGCCACCTGGACCGCATGGCCGGCCATTTCGCCGAGGCGTTCGGCCTGCTCACCCACCACGGTGCCGGGCTGCTGCAGGTCGCCGCCCACATGCGGCCTATCGCCGGGTACTCGCTCCTGCCGCGCCTGAACGTCGACCTGCCCACCCCTCAGGACCTGGTGGGCTGGGTCAACACGGTCGGACGGCGCTTCGACCTCAAGCTCAACCCCAGCCTGCTGTTCGGCGGCACCCTCTCCTCCTGGAACGCCCTCTACCCCGGCGAGCCGCGCATCCGCGTCAACCTGTCCGTCCCGCACCCGGACCTCGTCCGCACCCTGGACATGCTGCGCACCGCCCGCCGCGAACTCGACCGGGTGGGGGCGAAGCGATGAGCGCCCTCACCCGCCTGATCACCACCGCCGCCGAGGCCCGGCCCGAAGCCGTGGCCGTCGACAGCCCGGGCGTCGCTTCGTGGACGTGGGCGTGCCTGGACGCCGAGACCCGCGGCGTCGCCGCCGCACTGCTGGACACCGGGTTCGCCGAGGGGCCGCTGCTGCTCGCCGTGGCGCCCGGCACCGGCTGGGTGACCGCTCTGCTCGGGGCGTGGCGGGCCGGCGCGGTGGCGGTGCCGGTCGACGCCGGGCACCCGCCCGCCCGCCTGGCCCGTCTCGCGGCCGGCTGCCGGGCCCGCGCGGTGATCACCCCGGACGGCACCAGCCCGCACTGGGCGCCCGCTCTGCCCGCCGTCGCCGCCGGTGCCCGCAGCTGCGGCGACCTGCCGCGCGTTCCGGACGAGGCGACGGCGTGCCTGTTCCACACCTCCGGCTCCACCGGCACCCCCAAGCCCGTCGTCCTCTCCCACCGCGCCCTCGCGGAGCGTGCCCGGGAGATGCCGACCGCCGCCGGACTCACCCAGTCCGACCGGATCGCCCAGCTCACCTCCCCGGCGTTCGACGCCGTGCTGTGGGAGGTGCTGTGCGCCCTGGCCACCGGCGCCACCCTGGTGACCGCCCCGGCCGCCGCCCGAACCCCCGGCCCCGCCCTCGTGCGGTTCCTCGCCGAGCAGCGGATCACCGCGCTGACGTGCACCCCCAGCCAGCTCGCCGCCACCCCCGCCCCGGCCAGCGCTCTGCCCGACCTGCGACTGGTCGTCCTGGGTGGCGAAGCCCTCCACGTCCGCCCGCTCGGCGCCTGGTTCGCGCCCGGTCGGCGGATCGCCAACGCCTACGGGCCCACCGAGGCCGGCATCGAGGCGTTCCTGGCGCCCGACGTCGACCCGCACGCCGCCCCGGTGCCGATCGGCGGGCCCCTGCCCGGCGTCGTCCCGATCGTCCTCGACCCCGAGGGCCGGCCGGTGCCGGACGGCGAAGCAGGCGAACTCCACCTCGCCGGGACCGGACTCGCGGACGGCTACCTTCACCGGCCCGAGGAGAGTGGCGCCGCGTTCCTCACCGTCACCGACCCCGCCACCGGCCGGGCGGTGCGCGCCTACCGCACCGGCGACCGCGTGCGCCGCCTGGCGGACGGCCAGTACACCTTCCTCGGCCGCACCGACCACCAGCTCAACCTCCGCGGCGTGCGACTCGAACCCGGCGAGATCGAGGCCCGCGCCCTGGACCACCCCGAGGTCCAGGCCGCGTGCGCCGTCCTCGACCGCGACCGGCAGCAGATCGCCCTCCACGCCGAAACGGCCACCGGCCTCGCCCCGGCCGCGTTGCGCCGCCACCTCGCCGAGCACCTGCCGCCGGCCGCCGTCCCCGCCCGCATCACCTGCCGGCCCCACCTCCCGCGCACCGCCAGCGGCAAGATCGACCGCCGGGCCCTCGCCACCGAACCCCCCGAGTCCGACAGCCCGCCGGGGACGGCCCACGCCGTGCTGCCCGAGCCGCTGGCGACCTGGTGGCACGACGCCACCGGCACCCCTGCCCCGGACGGCGGCGACTTCTACGCGGCCGGCGGCGACTCGCTGGGCGCCCTCGCCCTGCTCGCCCGCTTCAACGAGCACTACGACACCGACCTGACCATCGCCCAGTTCGCCGCCGACCCCACCGCGACCAACCTGCTGCGCACCATCCGGAGGAGCCGATGAACCGCCCCGCCGCCGAGCCGCCCCGCATCCGCGGCATCCTCGTCGACCTCGACGGCGTCGTGCGCTTCTGGCGCCGCCAGGGCGCGAGCGCCGCCGAAGCCGAACTCGACCTTCCGCCGCGCACCCTCAGCGCCTACACCTCCAGCCGCCACAGCGACGCCGCCCACACCGGGGCGCTCACCTGGGGGCAGTGGACCGCAGGAGTGCGCGAGCGCATGGCCGCCGGCCTTGGCGCCGAGAGCGCCGACCGGGCCTTCGCCCTGTGGAGCGCCGACCGCGGCGAGCCCAACGTACCGATGGTTGCCCTGCTGCGCCGCGCCCGCGCCGCCGGCCTGACCATTGCCCTGCTCACCAACAACACCACGATCCTCGACAGCGACCTCGCCCACCACCGGCTCGACGCCCTCTTCGACCACGTCCTCAACTCGGCCGCCACCGGCCTGACCAAGCCCTCCCCGCGCGCCTACGAACACGCCCTCGCCGCCATGGGACTGAGCGCCGACCAGGTCGCCTTCGCGGACGACTCCGACATCAACGCCGACGCCGCCCGCGCGGTCGGGCTGCACGCCCACCACTTCCGCGAGCCCGGCGGCGCCGACGCCTTCGAACAGCACCTCGCCGGCCTCGGCGTCGCCCTGCCCGACGCCCCGGGCCGCCCGACCTCGCCCGAACCGGTCAAGGCCGTCGCGCCGCCGCCCGGCCACGCCGAGCACGACGACCACCAGAGCCTGCGCACCCGCTACCTCGCCACCGGCCTGCCCGCCGACGCCGTCGCCGCCCGTCTCACCACCTGCGGCGCCGCCTGGGCGCAGCCCACCGGCGAGCACGCCCTGGCCTCCGGCGGGCCGGACGGCAGCGTCACCCAGTGGCGGCTTGTCCCGGCCGGCGCCGAGGCGGCCCACGCGGCAGGGCACCCCGGTGCCTGGATGCCGCAGCCCGCGCCGCCCGGCGCCGAGTACCTGCCGCCGTGGACTGCCGCCACCCGCGCCTCGGCCGCCCGGCACGCCACCGCCCTGCTGGCCGAGGCCGCCGCCGCCCTCACCCGCACCGCAGACGCCCACCGCGGCGGCGACCGGCTGTCCGCGGCACTGCACCTGGACACCGCACGCCACGCCCTGACCCGCCTGGCCTCGATGCTCGCCCGCCGCCAGCCGCGCCCCTGGCCCGACGCCGCGAGCGCCCGCCACCTCGGCCACGCCCCCACCAGGCTGCTCACTGCCTCCCTGCGGGCCGACCCGACCACCCCCGCCGGGCTCTCCCGCTCGGTGACCGCCCTGGTCCACCTGCTCGGCCGCCTCCGCCAGAGTTCGGCCCTGCTACTCGGCGCCGAGGCCGCCTGGCCCTGGCACGACCTCGAACGCCACCTCGTCCCCCTCCTCGACGCCACCCTCACCGCCCCCGGACCCGACGTGCTGTACGGCGCGGGCCTCGCCACGGCGTACGACGACCACCGCGCCGTCGCACCCGCTCTCGCCGATGCCCTGCGCGCCTTCGCCAGCGACCACCTCGCCGGACGCGACGTCCTCGAACTCGGCGCCGGCACCGGGCGCATCACCGCCCACCTCGTCTCCGGGACCTCGACCTACACGGCACTCGAACCGTCCCCGGACATGGCCGCCCTTCTGACGGCCCGGAACCTGCCCCAGGTGCGGCTCTTCCTCGGAACCGCGCTCGCCATCCCCCTGCCGGACGCCAGCGCCGACGTCGTCGTCGAGCACGAGGCACTGCTGTTCACCGACGACCCGCTCGCCGCCACCGACCAGGCCCTGCGGGTGCTGCGCCCCGGCGGCGTGTTCGTGCGCCTGCTCCTTCACGCCCACGGCGACGACCCGGCCGCCGACCTGGACGCCGCCTACCGCACGGCGGCCTTCCACGGCCGGCCAGCGCCGCTGATCACCGGCAAAGGCACCGACCACCTCGTCACCACCCACCTCGGCGCCCGCGGCCTGGCCACCACCGACACCCTCCTCGCCGAGTACGACGACCACCACACCCCCGCCCAGGCCCTGGCCACGCTCGCCGCCCGGGCCTGGCCCTACCAGCAGCAGGCCGACACCGAGCAGCACGCCGCCGGGATGGCCGCCGCCGAGGAACTCGCCCAGACCCTCCCGCTCGCGGGAGGACCAGTCCGTTACCGCCTGCGCGCTCTGGCCACCCGGCTGGAGACACGGTGAACGCACCTCCGCGTCTGCCGGACGGCTACGCCTGGGCTACCGGCCTCGACCACGCCCAGGCCCTGCTCACCGACGCGACCGTCCCCCTCCTGCCCACCGGCGAGCGGGAGCGCGACGAGCGGGTCGCCGCCGTCCTCGCCGACTACGGGCCCGCTGCCGGGCCTCTCCCGCGCCCGGCCCGGGCGTGCGCCCGCGTCGTCTCCGCCGGCGACGACCCGCGCCTGGGCCGGCTCGCCGCCACCGCGCTCGGCCGCCCCCACCACCACTACCCGACCCTCACCCAGGCCCTCGCCGACCCCGGCCCGGGCGGCGGCAGCGTCCTGCTCACCGCCGAACCCGCTCACCTGACCCTCGCCGACCTGCTGCCCGCCCTCGACACCTGGACCCGCCACGGCACCCGCCTCGGACTGCTCACCGGCCGCGACACGCCCGCCGCCGTGTTCCTCCTCGCCAAGATCCTCGCCGCCGCATCGACCCCGGACGGGGCATCCGCGCTGATCGACGGCACCACCGGCCGCTCCCGCCGCCTCCACCGGCCCGGCGCGCCCCGGCTCACCACCGCCGACGCGATCAGCTCTCCCTGGCGCACCCTCCTGATCGACGCGCACGGCTCCGCCGCCCACGCCCACCTCGGCACCGCCGTCCTGTGCGGCCTGCCCGGCGACGCCGAACGCACCACCCACACCGGCCAGCTCGTCCCCGGCGGCTGCACCCCCACCCGGTGCAAGACCGCCCCGTCCAGCGGCCTCACCGTCCACCGCCCCCACGACCTGCGCACCGAAGTCCTCGGCCTCTACATCTGCAACGCCATCACCCTCGGCCCCGACGAGCAGTACCCCACCACCGTGAACCTCGCCCTGGACGCCGTCGACGGACACCCGGCCGCCGTGTTCGGGCTGCTGCGCGGCGACGCCGACACCACCACCGAAGACCCGCACGCAGCCGCCGACCTCCTCCACACCGGGGCCGACCTCGGCACCGTCACCATGGACGCCAACCGCCGCGCCGCCGAACGCGGACTCACTGGAGGGGCCGCGATCCTCCTCGGCGACCCTGACCACCACCCCCACCCGGTGCACAGCGACCGCCCCGCACCCCCCGCGCCCCGCACCAGCCACCCCCGCCCGCCCGCCGCGCCCAGCCCCGAGCGGGACCGGGAAATCGTCGACTGGACGCAGCGCACCGCCGAGGCCGCGCTGTTCGAGGCGGCCCTCGGCGACTCCCTCGCCCACCGGCCCGACCCGGGCCTCGACCAGTGCCTACGGTCCATGGGCGAAGCGCGCAGCGGCGCCCAGACCCTCCTGCGGCGCGCCGGCCCCACCGGAACCCTCGACCACGAGGAGCTGGAACGCCTCGCCCACCAGTGGGCCGAGCACGCCCTCGGCCTGCTCACCCGCACCCGCGGCGGCGCGTTCGGCCGCCAGCTCACCGCGCTGCGCGCCACCCACCGAATCCTCCGCACGACACCGGCCCCGCCGTGCCCGCACTGCGCGATGCCGCTGACCGCGGAGCACCTCACCAGCGTGCTCGGCCCCCGCGACCGCATCACCGTCACCTGCCCGCGCTGCGGGCCCGCCCACAGCCACCCCGCCGGCCAGCCCCCGCCGACCGTCCACGCCCCCACCGCCGTCCACCTGGGCCAGCCCTTCACCCTCACCGTCGACGGCCCCGAACACGGCCTGCTCGCCGTCCACTTGCGCCCGCGCAGCAGCCGCTCCGGCAGCTACGCCCACACCACCACCGACCTCGCACCAGGGCCGCTGACCGTCAGCCTCGACGTCCCCACCGACCTGGTGCCCGAACTCGACCGGCTCTGGCTCGTCCACGCCGACCGGTACCACCTCTCCCTCCACCAGCGGCGCGTGCCCGTCCTGCCCACCGAGTGCAACCCTGACAGCAGTACCCGCACGTCGTAACCCCCGACCAGCGCACGCAGTTGGCCCGAACACCACCACCCAGAGACGAAAGCGAGACCTCAGTGACCGTGATCTGGATCAACGGCCCCTTCGGCGGCGGCAAGACCACGTGCTCCACCACCCTGCAGCAGGAACTGCCCGGCGCCGTCCTCTTCGACGCCGAGGAGGTCGGCTTCCTCCTGCGCCAGGTCTTCCCCGGCAAGTACAAGGACTTCCAGGACAACCCGGCCTGGCGCCCCCTCGTCGCCCAGTTCGCCATCCATTGCCACCGGGAGAACGCCAGCCACCCGGTGATCATCCCGATGACCCTGCTGCGCCAGGAATACGCCGCCGAGATCCACGGTGCCATCCGGGCTGCCGGCATCCCGCTCCACCACCTCCTGCTCCACGCCGACCCGGACACCGTCAGCGCCCGCATCGACGCCAGCGTCGAGTTCCCCGACAACGAGGCGCGCAGCGAGAAGGTCCGGGTCTTCCGCCGGGGCAAGCTGCCGGTCTACACCGAGGCGTACGACGGCTGGCTCGCCGCCGACGCCGAGGTCATCGACACCACCCACCTCACCCCCCGCCAGGTCGCCGACCAGGCGTTGAAGACCATCGGCGCCCTGTGACCACCACCGTCTCCGAGGCGATAGCGCGCCTCACCGGGCCAGCCGAGGTCGTCGCCGACCTCAGCTGGCCCGGCACCACCGCAACCGTCCGCATCCTGCGCCGCCCCGGAGGCCAGCACCTCGTCCTCAAGACGAACAGCCACCCGGACTGCTTCACCCGCGAGCTGCACGCGCTGCGCACCTGGACTCCCGCTCTCGAAACCGCGGCACCCCAACTGGTCGACGCCGACGAGGACGCCCGAGTGCTGCTCATGACCGCGCTACCCGGTATCCGTCTCGACCTCGCCACCCTCACCACCGCCCAGGAACAGGACGCCTACCGGCAGACCGGCCAACTCCTGCGCCGCCTGCACGAAGCCGGCCCGCCGCAGACGATCACGGACTTCGGCCGCCAGCGCGCCGCCTACCTGCGCGCCCAGCTCACCGGCCCGACCCACCCCCTCACAACCGCCGAACTCGACTTCGCCCTGGCCGCCATCGACCAGTTGGAGACCCTGCCCCCACAGAAGTCCCAGCCCTCCCACCTGGACCTCACCGCCCGCAACCTCCTCGCCGACACCGACGAGCGCGGCCGAGTGCGGATCGCCGTGATCGACTTCGAGACCAGCCGCTACGAGGCCGCCGGCCGGGACTTCCTCCGAATCACCCAGCGCACCCTCCGTACTCGGTCCGACCTCTCCGTCGCCTTCTACAACGGGTACGGCCGACAGCCCTCGGAGGACGAACAACGCCTCATCCGGTGGTGCGGGATCGGGGACGCCGCCGCCATCGCCATCACAGCTGCCGCCGCCGGCCACGATGACTTCGCCCACGAGGGCCATGCGGCGCTCCGCGCCTCCATGGCCGCTGCATAGCCAGATAAGCGGTGCAGCCCGCACGAGTTCGAGCTCTACTACGACCTCTGAATCGGCTTCTATGGGCCACCTGGCCAGGAGGCCGTTTTAGGGGTTCTGACCCGCGAAAACGCCTCTCGCAAGCTCCCACCGCTACTCGCCCGTCCTCGCCCTCATGTGAAATGAGTGTGAAATGGCGACGCAAATAACTGACGAGGCGTCAGTCGAGCCGGACGACGCCGGGGTCTGCCACTCTCCTCACGGAGGGCGGCAGGCCATGGTTGCGTCATCCCCCTACCCAGGGCGCCACCCGCAGCCGCCAGTCGCCCGGATCGACACACCCTTGTCAGTGCAACCCGCCATGATGCGCACGGGCTCGTTTGCAAAGGGTAATCGGGCGACTACCGTGCAAGGAAACAGTTGATGGCCGACTCCTCTGCCATGACTCCCGATTTCGTGGAGCAAGTGCTGGCCGCGCAAGCCATCGTCAGGCGGGACTGGGCAGGGGTCCGCTGTGCAGCAGCAGCCAACTGCGATGGGCGCGTCGCAGCAGGGACACATTCCTGCCGTCAGTGCATGACAGTCGAGGAGCAGGAAGGCGCGGCCTCACTACGCCGGTGGGCGAAGCCGGTTGTCGATCGATGGCTGCCGCACATCTGGCCGGCATGCTGGTTCTGGCCACTCCCCGACACGGGAGGAGCGCACTGGGCGTCCGAGACCACTTCTCTGTTCAATTGGCAGCAGGGTCGCTGCGCGATCTGTTGGTGGCAGGAAACGCGCCCCGAGGCCCGCCGCTGCCGAGAATCGGGGTTGGTTCAGGACCATGATCACACCACCGGCATGCTGCGTGGCTATCTTTGCATCTGGTGCAATTCATCCGAAGGTCACCACACTACGGACGGCCGGTTTCTGAACTACCGGCGCCGCCCACCTGCCGAATTGCTCGGAATCCGCTTCCGGTACGGCCGCAAGATGCGGCCAGTTAAAGAATCACCGGGTCAGCTTTCCTTTGGCGATGCGTTCTAGCCCTCCGCGGCTACCGCCTCAGCCCGCAGCCGCCCTGAAAGCCGTACTCGTTGGCAACCGCCTGCTTTTTATAGGACAGCACTGGCGACGGTGCACTGGGTGGCATGTCGACCACCCACCTCATCCCCCATTCGAGTGAACAAGTCCAACAGGCGCCAGAAGTGCCGACTGCGATGCCCTAAGGTTTGGAACCAGCCTGGCCCGTGCGAGGGGCCAGATCCGGGTGCCTTATCCGACCTGCCGGCACCGACGGAGAACCTTCTTCGCATGTATGTCCGCACGCCATTGCCAAGGACAAACTCATCACGCACTTGCGTCAGTTCGCGCCGGGTCGGGGCACCTCACTTCTCCAGAGTGGAAGCGATCATGATGCACCAGCAAGCAGCAGCCGCGCGTGCCGACTTCACCCAGGAGCCACTCGAAGTGGTCCGACTCCGCATCGGCCAGTTCGACAGCTTCGCTCGGCTCATTCCGCAGGCCGATGGAACACAGGCACTCCTCGAAGCACTCTTTCTCTCCGCGGTCACCCGCAGCAGCACAGCCGAGGTTGATCTCGGCCCGGCTCCGTTCGGCGTCATCGATGTGAGCCCGCAGCCGAATCGGCTGGACGTCCATCTCGCCGGGCCCAAGGCGTTCCGGCCGGTACTCGATCTGCTCCCGACCCGGGCCAGCGACAAGACGATCCACGGAATCGCTGGCCTCCTGGCCCGACCCGTCCGTACCTCTGTGCACGTGGCCTTCGACCACAGGCAGGCCAGCGGGGAGTTGCGGTTGTGGACCGAGGGTGCCGACCTTACTGAACTCCTGGCTGAGCACGCGGCTGCCACCACAGCGCGAGGGCATCGGGTGCTGTGGAGCACCAGCTCGCCGCTGCCTAAACCGAAGCTCCTGCACGGGCGCAGGGCCGTTCGACCGCTGAGCCGACAGAAGCCCAGCCCCGTCACACCGCCGGTCAGGACCTCACAGTTCCTGGCCAGCGCCCTGTTGCGTCGTCCCGGGATCTGGACGCGCCTGGAGGGCCACCTGGACTTGAGGGTCTCCAGCTCGGAAGTCGAGCACGGCGTCGACTGGCTGCTCGACCGCGTCGTCACCCCGAGTACGGCGGTCCACGACGATCGCATTGCCTGCCTCCTGGGCGACGCAATCGCAGGGCCCGACCTCATCTGGGATCGGGCGACCCACACCTGCGGACCCGATGAGTGCCGTATGCGGTTCGTCCCCCGGAAGGCTGGCCACGGGTGGAACGGCGTGCTGACCGTACGAACTGTTCGGGCCGTCTCAGACCACCTTCCAGCACGCCGCCCCAGGCCGTTCACAGTCCTCGCGGAATCCCTTGTGGAGAACAAGGTCTTGCCGCTCCGACCCGCACGCAATGGCGCGCTGCCGTCCTCGGACAGACACGACCCGAACCCCGGACTCGTCGTGCAGCTTGAGTCGGTGGGCTACTCCCTGAGCAAGACGTCATGCTGGAAGATCGCCTTGCACTTGGGCGCTGGCTGGGCCCAGCACGGTTGGCGAGTGCTCGTCGTTCACGACGTCAGCGAGGCATCCGCGCAGCCAGCGGCGTATCCCCCTCCAACGTGGCCCGAACGGCCTCGTCCGAAGGCCCCGACAGAGGATGCGCCCTGGCAGCGTCTTCGCCTCACCAGCGGCCCGGGAGAGCTTCACGTCCACGTGGGAAGCCATAGCTGGGAAGCGCTGGAGAAGCTCATCCCGCGGGCCCGATCCGACTTCGACTGGATCATCCTGGCGGACAGCATCTCGAACAGTTACAGGTACATGGGCCCCACGATGCTGGACGGCATCACCGATCGCTTCGTGGTCGCGGTAGAAGACCCGGGCTACGCAACCACGATCGCCGTCGCGAGTGCCGGTGGCCGACAGACCACGAACTTGGATCGCCACGTCGATCTGACACCGGCCGAGTCGGCGACCGTATGGCGGGAGCGGAACCTCCGGATGCTGGCGAGCGACATCCCGGTAGCCGGCCTGATTCTCGTCCCGGAGGGCAAGCACCCACAGCCCCCAGTGGAGTTCCGGGACGCCGCCGACGCCCGACTTGCCGACTTCGGCACGCCCGTCCTTACCCGTCTCACCAGCGAACTGATCTTCGAGGAGCGCACCGTCCTGGACAACGTCAGTCCTCTCGCGCGCGAAGACCTCCTGGCCACCAGTGCGCACCTCGCCCACCTGCTCGCGATGCACGCGGTCGGGCGGTCGGTCCCTTCTCTGGAGGCTCGTGCCTGACTCGGAGCCACGGGCCCGGAGGCAACCATCCGGGCCCACCAGCATCTTTGCAGTCTTGTAGGCTCGGCAGGTGACGACCAGCGTGCGGGCCCGCCTGTGGAAGTTCAGCGTCCAACCCGATCCGGACGGCATCTCGGACATCGTCGCCGTCGAGGTCGGCCAAGGACATCTACCAGTGGCCCTCTCACGACTGATCCACATCAACGCCCTAGCGTGTGACCTGCGGAAGATCGTCGATCCGCGTGTACGGGATCACGAGGTTGCCCTCCTACTTAGCTACATCACCGCAGGCGCACCCGGCACGCTCCTCACCGCGAAGCATCAGACGCTGCTGGCCAGCTCGGGGCACATCAGCAGGTTCGTCGCGGAAGCCACCGGCCTTGGAGTGATGACCGCCGCCAGCGAGTGCCTGTTCGCTTGGTCGCCGGCCGACGGCTTGCACAGCTTCGATGTCCTACCTGGTCAGTTGGTGAAGCAGTACGGCGGCGGAGGAGTTCGCCCAGACCTGCTCTTCCACGTGGCGGGGGGACCGCTTGCGGGCGAGGCCCGGGGACGCAGGCGCCGGGCCAAGCAGCTGTTCCCCGGGACGGCAACAGCCGGTCAGCGAGGCCGGCTTCTCCAGCTCGCCGCGTGGTCGACCGCGCACTCGGGCCACGCATACTTCATGAGCTGGGTGTGGATCGGTCCCGCTGGTGTGGGGGTCGACATTTTCCTGCCCGCCAGTGACAGCGTCGACAGTGCCTTGGACTTGACCTGGATCGACGAGCCAGGACATGCAGTCTGGGAGATCCGGGCAGAGCGCCGCAGAGCATCCGCGCGGGCGGAAGCTCCAGCCGAGGAACCCTGGGTAGAGGACCTGGACGGGGACGAACCTCGGTCCCGAGCCGAGATTCGCCCAGTTCACTCCGACAAAGTCCTGTTCGGAAAGAAGGTGCTCAGCCCGGAGGACCTGATGGATGCGGCGCTGGCCCGCCGGTTCGAGATGACGGGCGACGTGGAAGGCGAGATTGGCGGTGTCCTGATGCGTGGACGATGGGTTTCGGCCGACCGCCTGGGCCCTGCCACACACGAAGTCCTCCTTGGAGTCCTTGCCGACCGTCTGCCTGACCGGGTAACAAGGCGCGGCCACGCCGCGCGGCACGCGCAGTCGCTGGACACCCATCTGGACGGACGGATGCTGACAGTGGTCCGTCGTATCGACGAAGACCGGCCGTCCTGGGACCGCATCACCGCAGACCTCCTCGAACCCTCCTAGCTAGCGGAGGCGCGGTCCCTGCGGGTCCTGCTGGGTCTGCTGCGGGCGCGATTGGACCGGCTGCCGCTGCTCGGCCGGGCGCTGGGCCGGAGCCTGGGCCTGGCGCTGGTCGACGGGCTCGACGCGGCGGTTCGGTACGGGCCGGGTGGCCCGGGGGGCGGGCTGTCCGCCGCGCTGCTGGAGCTGGTCGCGGTGGGCCTGGCGGCCGGCTCGGCGGCGATCAGGCACAGCAGGCCGCCGGTTCGACGGAGCTGAGCTGATGTGGTCGAGGATGATGCGAGCCCGACGTACCACGGAATCACGGCGCTCCCAAACCGTCCTTGGTGCAGCACATTTGGACCTCCTCGGTCGCACGCATGGCGACCGGTCCTCGCCGAGGAGAGTCCGTGACCTCACAGTTCATGACCGTCAAGCAGACCGCAGAGCTTCTGAACATGTCCGTTCAGTGGGTCTATCGCGAGGCGCCCAGGGCCGGTCTCGCCCCGTACCGGTTCGGGAGTGGGCGTAATGCGAAGCTGCAGTTCAAGGTCACCGAGGTCAATGCCTGGGTGAAGCAGCAGCGGATGTCCAGCGGCTGACGTCGGGCGGAGTGAAGCGTGGGGCCCTGTTCGACGGCGAACAGGGCCCCACGCGCGTCAGGCCGCGAGGCCGAGGTCGAGGACCTGGGCGGCGTGGCCGATCGAGCCGGGCATGAGGTGGCGGTAGATCTTGAAGGTGACGTCGATGCTCTTGTGCCCCATCCACTCGGCCACGTCGGTGATCGGGATGTTGTGGCTGAGGCAGTTCGAGGCGAAGAAGTGCCGCAGGCCGTAGAGCGTCATGCCATCGGGGATGTCGACGTCGCCAGTCCGCTTGATCCGGTCCCACTGGTTCTGCAGGTAGTAGGACGGGTACGGCTTCGCGATGTCCAGCGGGTGACGGAGCAGGTAGCCGTCGATGGTGCCGTAGGTGTCCGCGTACGAGAGCATGCTGAGCCGGGTCCGGGCCGGCAGCGGGACGTCCCGGTAGTCGCCCGCCTTGCGGTGCTTGAGCGGCGCGTAGTCCTTGGTCGTCTGGTTGACCTGCTCGGTGACGCGATAGACGTCGTCGGCGACGATGTTGTTGACGTTGACGGCGAGAGCCTCGCCGTTGCGCAGCCCGCAGCCGCTCATGAGCTCGGCGACGAGGTTGAAGGTCTCGTCCCCGGCTTCGCGTATCCCGCGCAGCTGGAGCGGGGCCGGGATGACGGCGCGCTTCGGGTCGTACTGGGGCGGGGTGACGCCGTCGAGCGGGTTCTCCGGGTAGAGGCCGAGGCGGTGGGCGTCGAGCAGGATCGACTTGAGCTTGTCGAAGGCGTTGGACTGGGTGGCCAGGCCGACGCCGTTGCGCTCCATGGTCTGGATGAAGGCGTCGACGACCTTGTGGTCGAAGGTGGCCATCCGGCGGCTGTGGAAGGCGGGGTAGAGGTGGTGTTCCAGCAGGGAGTCGAGGTGCCGTAGTGACGCCGGGGCGAGCGAGCGCTGGCCGGCCTTCCACTCTTCGGTGTAGGCGCCGAAGTTCATCGCGCCGTACTTGCGGTTGCGGTCGGCCTTGCTCTGGCCCCAGGGATTCTCGCGCTTCGCCCGGTAGATCTCGGTGAGCCGGTCGATCGCCTTGTCCTGGGTGGCGAAGCCGGACTCCTCGGTCTGCCGCCCGGAGGCGTTGCGGAACCGGATCACGTAGGTGTGCGGGCACTTCGACCACCGCGACTGCGGGTGCTCACAGGTCTTGAAGAAGGTGCCCATGCCGTGGGCCAGAGTCCTGGTTGCCATCGTGTGCGGTCTCCGTCGCGTCCAATGCTGACTGTTTGCTGAGCGCAGATGGTCCGCCACACCCCTGACCTGGGAAGAAACGCAAATCACGTGGTATGTGGTGGAACTTCATCGGGCGGTCCCACGAGGACATCGTCCATGCCCGCGACGAGTGGCAGGCCGCCACCGACCGCTTCGGCGCCGTCCAGGGCTACCCCGGCGACCGCCTCCCCGCCCCCGAACTCCCCGGCCTCCCCCTCAAGCCCCGCGGAAACGCCCGCTGACCCGCGCGTTACGCGATCGGGGGTGCGGCGCCCGGGTCCACCGCACCCCGAGCCGGGCCACAGGGCCATGGAGCCGATGCCGGCGGACATGATCTCGACGACCGCGGGTACTGCCCCGGTGGCATACGGGAACGCGGCCGAACGGCTCCAGGCCTGCAGGTGGGCGAACGCGGAGCGCCACACGGAACTCATGCCCCGATTCTGCGGGAGAGGACGGTGATCGTCGTCAACTGACGGGTTGATAACGGTGGTTGGCGTCATACCACGGGTTGACGCCCGGGATCGCATCCCGGTTTGACGATCCCGGCCTCCCGGATCCCGAGACTGGTGTGCACATCCCGACCAAGGAGGCTGGGCCGGTTGAGCGCACCACGTCTGCTGACGCACCGCACCGTTTCCACCACCGCGTCCGAGCCCGGTGCCTGGTGGGCACACCGGCTGCCGCCCGTCGTCGCCTGGACGCTGTGCGCGCTCTTCGCCGGAGGACTGGGCCTGGCATCGACCCTCGGCCCTCACCGGGTGTGGGGCGCGACCGCGGCCGGGGGGTACCTGGCGGCCGCACTGCTCAGCGGACTCGGGCAGGGGGTGTGGCGGCGCCGGGCGGTCCGGGTGGCCGCGGCCGGGTCGGTCCTGGTCCCGCTGGTCCTGCTGGTCCTGCGCGGCCAGGGGCAACTGGAGCTCGACGTCGTCCAGCGCTCGGGTGAGCGACTGCTGTCGACGGGCGTTCCGTACCTCGAGCGGCCCGCCGCCCTCGCGGACTACAACCCCTACCTTCCCGGCATGGCGGTCTTCGGCCTGCCACACGCGCTGCTGGGCGACGTGGTCGCCGGCGACGCGCGCTGGTGGTTCACGCTGTCCTTCCTCGCGGTGATCGCCGTCTCGGCCCGCATCACCGCGGGGCGTCGCGGAAGCGTGGGGCTGGCGGCACTCGCCGCTTTCCCCGCCGTCGCCCTCCCACTGGCCGTCGGAGGGGTGGACCTGCCGGTGAGCGCGCTGATGTGCCTGGCGCTGGCGCTGGCCGGGACCGGGCGGCCGGGCGGCACCGGACTGGCGCTGGGCGCGGCGGCCTCATTGAAGTGGACGGCCTGGCCGCTCGTTCCGGTCGCGCTCGTCCTGCTCGCGACGGTCCGGGGACGGAGCGCGGCGCTGCGGGCCCTCGCCGTCACCGTCGCCGTCGCCGGGACCGTGGTGATCCCGTCCGTACTGGCGACCCCGAATGCCCTCCTGGAGCACACGGTGCTGTTCCCCACCGGCGCCGGCGTCACCGCCTCCCCCGCGGACAGCCCGCTGCCCGGTCATCTCCTGGCAGCCCATGTGCCCGGGGGCCGCGCGCTCGCCCTCGCCCTCCTCGCGCTGGCCGCGGCCGCGGTGGGCACCTCGCTCCTGACCCACCCGCCCCGGACCGTCGTCGCCGCCTCCGACCGGCTGGCCCTCGGACTGGCCCTCGCCATCTGTCTGGCCCCGGCCACCCGCTTCGGCTACCTCGTGGTGCCGTTCGTCCTGGTCGGCTGGGTCCGGCTCCGCCCGGATTCCCTCGATCCAGGAGACCGCATGCGCACCGTCGCCGTCCCCCGGCAACACCCCACCGGCCGTCACGCCCCCCGACGCCGACTGCGCTGGACCCACGCCCTGCTCCGGCGACTGGGCCGCCGGGCCTGAACCGTGCCGCGCACACTCGTGGTCACCAACGACTTCCCGCCCCGACAGGGAGGGATCGAGACCTTCGTCCACGCGATGACGGAACGCTTCGCCCCGGACGGCGTCGTCGTCTACACGTCCTCCACCCCGGGCGCCGCCGCCTTCGACAACGCCCTCCCCGTGGAGGGGCTCGGCATCGTGTTCCTGGAAGCGGCGGCGGCCGGCCTGCCGGTGCTGGTCGGCGACTCCGGCGGCGCCCCGGACGCCGTGCTCGACGGGGAGACGGGACGAGTCGTGGGCGGCACTCCACCCTGTCGACCACCGCGAATGACGACAGGCGCGGGGCGAGGGGTCAGGGCGTGGCGGTGAGGGTGGGCCAGAGGGTGGCGGCGGTGACGGACCGGGCCAGGGCGGGCGCCCAGGTGGTTTCGTTGCCGTCCTCGTCACGCCAGGACCACAGGCGGGTGGTGGCGAGGTGGAGCGGGTTGAGCCGGGTGATGCCGATCGCGCCGTGGAGTTGGTGGGCGATGCGGGCGATCTCGGCGGCCGAGGCGGATGCCTGGGTCTTGGCGGCGGCGACGGCGAAGTGGGCGGCCACCCCGCCGGTGTCCAGGGGGGTGGCGGCGGCTTGGACGGCGGCGCGTACCAGGGCGGCCTCCTCGATGAGCCGCGCCTCCTCCTGCTTGACCGCCTGGAAGCGGCTGAGCGGACGGCCGAACTGGGTGCGGGCGGTGGTGTGGGCGACCGTCAGTTCCACGCAGCGTTCGGCGGCTCCGGCGATCAGGGCGGCCCGGGCCAGGGCTGCGCGGAGCCGGGCCTCGTCGAGCAGTTCCGGGGAGATCCGGCGGACCTGCGAGGCGGGGATCTCGAGAGCGGGGAGGTGCAGGTCGTCGCGGGGTTCCTCGGCGAGGTTGCCGCCGGGGGTGAGGACGGCCCGGTCGGGGGCGAGGGTGAACAGGACGGGTCCGGAGGGGGCGGCGGCCAGGACGGTGACGGCGGTGGCGGTGCGGGCCCAGGGGACGCGACGCAGGGTGCCGGTGACCAGCAGGGTGTCGTCGTCGCCCAGGCAGCCGGCCGAGCCGACGGGGGAGGCGGCCGGACGGGCGTAGCGGATCGTCAGCTCGGGCGCGATGGCGTAGCTGAGCGGGCCGTCGGGGACGGGGAGACCGACCCGGCGCAGCAGCGGGCGGGCGACCAGGGCGGTCTCGGCGAGAGGGGCGGGGACGGCGCGGCGTCCTGCCTCCTGGGCGGCGGCGAGGAGTTCGGCGGTCGGGGCGTCCGGGGCGGGGAGGGCCACGGCGTCCGGGGCGGTCGTGTTGGTGACGGCGGCGATGGAGTCCGCGTCGGCGTGGAAGGCGGTGGTGTCGTAGGCGTCGGCGGAGATGACGGGGGTGCTGGTGTCGATCGTGTGGGTGTTCATCAGTGCTGCTCCAGACCGCGAGTGATGATGCCGCGAAGGATCTCGTTGGTGCCGCCGCGCAGCGTGTAGCCGGGGCTGTGCAGCAGGGCGAAGGCGAGCAGTTCCGGGTGGCTGCCGGGGGTGGCGTGCGGGTCGGCGGTGGTCGGCAGGACGCTGCGGACGGTGTCGACCAGGGTGCCCTCCAGGCGGGTGCCGAGGTCCTTGACCAGGGCGGCCTGGGTGTCGGGCGAGGCTTCGGTGTCCAGGGCGGCGGCCACACCGAGGGACAGTCGGCGGATGCCGTGCAGACGCGCCGCCAGAACGCCGACCTGGGTGAGCTGTTCGGCTGTCGCGGGGCGCCGCTCCAGTTCGCGGAGCAGGGAGACCAGCAGGGGGAAGGTGGACAGGTAGCGTTCGGGGCCGCTGCGTTCGAAGGCGAGTTCGCCGGTGACCTGCTTCCAGCCGTCGCCCCGCTGCCCGAGCAGCATGCCGTCGGGGACGTCGACGCCTTCGAGGTGGAGGGCGTTGAAGCGGTGCTCGCCGCTCATCAGCCGGATCGGCTCGACCCGCACGCCCGGGGCGCGCAGGTCGACGATGAACTGGCTGAGGCCGGCGTGCCTGTCCTCGGCCTCATCGGTGCGGGCGAGGACGATGGCGTAGTCGTTGACGTGGGCGCCGCCGGTCCACATCTTGGTACCGGTCAACCGCCAGCCGTCGGCTGTCCGTTCGGCACGGGTGGCGACCGAGGCGAGATCGGAGCCGCTGCTCTTCTCACTCATGCCGATGGAGAAGAAGCACTGCCCGGCGGCGATCCGGGGCAGGAAGAAGCGGCGCTGCTCCTCGGTGCCGTGCTGGAGGACGGACGGGCCGGCCTGCCGGTCGGAGACCCAGTGGGCGCTGACCGGGGCGCCGGCGGCGAGCAGTTCCTCGATCACCACGTAGCGCTCCAGGAAGCCGCGGCCGGCGCCGCCGTACTCGACGGGCAGGGCCATGCCGACCCAGCCGCGCTCCGCGAGGCGGCGGCTGAAGTCGGGGTCCCAGCCGGCCAGCCAGGAGTCGGGGCGGCCGAGTACGGTGCCGCAGGCGCGCTCCTCGTCGAGAAAGGCGCGGACCTCGGTACGGAGCCGGCGGGCCGATTCGGGCAGGACGACGTCGGGGAATGCCATCGGTGACGGCGTTGAAGGCGACATGGTTCATTCGCTCCTGGGCTGGTGAACGAGCGGTTGGCTTCTTCTCGGTACGGGAGTTCGGTCAGCCTGCGGGGTGCAGCAGGGAAGGGTCGAAGCCGGCTTCGCGGAGGACCTCCTCGGTGTGCTGGCCGATGGCCGGGCAGGGCCGCAGCTCCGGCTCCGGGTAGGCCGAGTAGCGGACCGGGAGGCCGATGACCCGGTAGCGGCCCTCGGTGGGGTGGTCGGCCTCGCGCAGCAGGCCGCCCTCGCGGGCGTAGGCGGTGGTGGCGGCGGAGGCCAGGTCGAGCACGGGGGCGGCCGCGATGCCCGCCCGGTCGCAGAACTCCTGCCACTGGGCACTGGTGTGGTGTCCTGTCAGTCCGGCGAGCAAGGGATAGAACGCGTCGGCGTTGCGGGCCCGGTCGGGGCCGGTGGCGAAGCGCGGGTCGGCGGCCAGTTCGGGGCGGCCCACGAAGGCGGTGAAGTCCCGCCAGTTGCGGTCGCTCTGCGGCAGGATGCACATCCAGCCGTCGGCGGTGCGCAGGGCGCGGCGCCGGGGGCTGAGCGAGCGCGGCGAGCCGAACGCCCCGTCGGTCTCCAGGGCGGCCGCGCCCAGGTGCTCGACCAGGTTGAAGGCGAGCATGGTGTCGACCATCGGGACCTCGATGTGCTGTCCGGTGCCGCCGTGCTCCCGGTGGTGCAGCGCGGCCAGGACCGACTGGGCGATCTGCATGCCGCAGATCTTGTCGGCCAGCACGGTGGGAACGTAGTGGGGTTGGCCGGAGACCTGGTGGTTGAGCCAGACCAGGCCGCTGGCCGCCTGGATGATGTCGTCGTACGCGGCGTGGGTGCCGTAGCGGCTGTCGCTGCGGAAGCCCTGGGCGTTGGCGTAGATCAGGCCGGGGTTGACGGCCGCGACGTCGTGGTAGCCGAGGCGGAGCTTCGCCAGGGCCTGCGGGCGCAGGTTGGTGATGAGGACGTCGGCGGTGCGCAGCAGGGCGAGCAGGGCGTCGCGGCCGTGCGGGGCCTTGAGGTCGATGGCGGCGCTGCGCTTGTTGCGGTTCAGGTTGAGTGCCGCGCCGCCCATGCCGGGGTGGCGCTGGGGCGGGTAGTGGCGCGTCATGTCACCGCTGGGCGGCTCGACCTTGATCACGTCGGCGCCCAGGTCTCCCAGTTGCTGGGCGGCGTACGGAGCCATGATCACGCTGGCCAGTTCGATGACGCGGACTCCGGCGAGGAGTCCCCGGCCGGACGGGCCGCTCGGCTGCTCGGACATCGTGCTGTGCCTCCTGGGGTGTCGGGTGGGGTGGGTGAACGGTGGTGCGGTACGGGCGGCCGCGGACACGTGCTGCCGACGAGGCGGATGCGAAGGGACTCGCTGCATCGGTCCGCACGGGGCGGCGGTTTCGGTTGCCAGAGCTGGTCGCGTAGAAGTGGCTTAGCGCCACTGGAGCGCAGCGGACCCGAGCGGGGTCCGCCGGCCGGGCTGGGGGACCGTGCGCCCGCTGTACGCGAACGGTGTCGCCGGTTCGGTGAGCGGGCCGAAGTCCGTCTCCGTGGTCGACAGCGCGGCGAGCGGTGCGCGCCCGGGCCGGGGCAGGCCGAGTACGTCCTCCCGCGCGAGCAGACCGAGTTCCCGCACCCAGTGGCACACCCCGGCCAGGGTCACGCGGATCCGCCACGAGCCGCCCTCCGCCGCACGCCGGCGCAGGACCGTTGCGACGGCGGCGGCCCCGAGGTAGGCGGCGAGGTAGTCGTTGAGCAGGTACGTCGGCGGCAGCGACGGCCGGTCGGTCCACTCCTCGACGGCGAATCCGGTGGCCGAGCAGGCGAGTTGGTCGAACCCGCCGCGCTCGCCCCACGGACCGTCGGCGCCCCAGGCGTGGTATTCGAGGGTGATGAGTCCGGGGCGGCGCCGGACGAGTTCCTCGGTCGACGCCCCGTGCCGGGCGAGTCCCCGGTAGGCGTGAACGAAGACGTCCGCGTCCTGGAGCGCGTCATGGAAGGCCGCACGGTCGTGGTCGTCGCGCAGGTCGCAGTAGGCGTTGCGCTTGCCGCCGCCGGTCATCGCGATCATCGGGATCGGGTCGGGGCGGTCGGGACGCGACAGGTGCAGCACGTCGGCGCCGAACTGGGCGAGCAGCCGCGCCGCGACGGGACCCGCGATGACATGGGTGAGATCGAGCACCCGTACGCCCGCGAGCGCCTCGTCCGCCGCACCGATCGGCTCCAGCGGCCGGACCGGTCCGTCGCCGACACGTTCGATCTCGACGACCGGGCGCTGCGCGACGTACCGCCCCGCGGGGTGCGCGAGCCACTCGTCCCGGCTGCGCACCGCGCAGGCGACGCCGCCCCGCGCGCAGACGGCCTCCTCCAGCGTGAAGGCGTCCCAGCCGGCCACGGCCTGCGCGATCCCCACCTTGTCGAGCCCGCACCTCAGCACGGAGTGGACCGCGTCCCGCAGATGCGGATAGGTGGTGATGATGAAGATCCACCGGCCGTCGCGCGCCCGGTAGAAGTCGCTGTTGCCGAGCAGGGTCGGGTCGTCGAGGAGGGAGAGGAGCGGGCGTCCCGAGAGCGTCGTGTGGTACGTCGCCATGAGCTGGTCGATCGCGGCCCCGGCCTGCACCTCGACCCTCTGGTGCGGGTGGCCGCGCTGTTCGCCGACCGCCGCCGTCTGTCGCCCGAAGACACCGATCGCGGCGGACATGGCATCGGCGAGGCGGTGCACCGAGGGCACCAGGGGATCCGCCCCTACGGCGGTGACGTCCTCGGCCCCCCGGGCCGGATCGGGGTCGCCGAGCGTGTGCAGCAGCCGGAGGACGATCTCGGCGGTGGACGGCGGAGGCGTCGGCCCGGCCGTGGTCAGCGGGTTCGAAGTCATGCCGGGATGCTCGTTCCCGACACGGCACGAGCGCCCGCGTTCACGGATATCCGTGAACCGGTGCGGACGTCACGTCCTCCCCTCCTGGATGTGCGCGAGGAGCCGGGCCGCCGCCCGGTCCAGACTCAGCCGCTCCGAGCGGCCACGACGCCGGTGCGTCAGGACGAGGGCGCCCGTGACGACGGGGCCGTCGGTGACGGGGATCGCGAGCGCGCTGACCTCGGGATCGGCCAGACCCTCGCTGCGGCTGATCCGCGACGCCCGGATCCCCGGAAGAGCGCGACGGAACTCGGCGACCGCCTCGGGGTCGTGGCGGGCGAGCTCGTCGAGCAGCCCGCGGCGCTCCGCCTCGTCGGTGAGGGCCAGCAGCAGACGGCCCGCGGCGGTGCGCAGGAGCGGCCGGGCCATGTGCTCGTCGGCCAGCGGCAGGAGGCGGGGGATCTCGTCCTCGCCGCCGCGCGCCAGGTGCACGGCGTCGAGCCCGACCCGCACCGTGAGCAGCACCGGGGTACCCGCGACGCGGCTCAGTTCGTTGAGCTCGTCCTGGCCGATCCGCGGGACGACCCGGCCGGCGATGAGGTTGAGGACGTGCGGGGCGGGCCCGAGCCGGAAGCGCCGGCGCTGTTCCAGCAGGAACCCCGTCGCGACGAGCCCGTTGACCAGGTCCTGCACCGAACTCGCCGGCGCCCCGGCCGCCCGCGCCAACTCGGCCACGGTCACCCCGCCCGGAGCCCGCGCGGCGGCCTCCAGGATCCACACGACCCGGTCCACCGTGCGGTGCGGCCGCCGTCGGCCGTGCTCGCTCATCCCGCCCGCCCTGTCCCTGTCGTACGTCGCCGGCCGATCACGCCGGCACGGCCCGCCGGTTCTCCCCCGCCACCCGACGGGCAGGCCGGCCACGGCCCGCTGCCGACGTCACCGGCCCGGTGCGTGCACCTGCACGCACCGGGCCCTGATCCACGCCGTCATGCCGAGGATCGTGCGGACGGACGGGGCCGCGCCAGGCGCTACCGTGCCGCGAAGGCCCCGACCTTGAAGTCGGCGCCGCAGACGCTGAAGACGCCGCCCGGCGAGCCGTTCGCCTTCATGACGTTCACCGTGGTGCCCGCGTCCTTGGGCAGCGCGACCTTGACGTGGGACGCCTGCACCGCGCACGTGTAACGGGCCGACGCGGTGCCCTCGCCGTTCACGTCGTTGTACAGCACGTCCGCCACCACCGCGGCGCCCGCCGGGATGTCGACCGCTGCCGAGCCGGCCGTGGAGTTGTCCCCCGAGACCGGGCTCGCCTTGCCCTGGTCGTCGGCGGCGACCACGGTCGTCGGGCCGACGATGGTGCAGGGGGCACCCGAGCTGTTGGTGATCTTGAGGGTCGCGGCGGCGGGCTGCGCGTCACTGGCGTGGCCCGAGGACTGGAGGAACGCCACCGAGGTGTTCTTGGTCGTGCAGGCCGCGGTGACGCCGCCCCCGCCGGTGCCGGAGGACGTCTTGCCTCCACCGCTCGTGCTCGTCTTGCCCCCGGACGGCGCCGAGGCCGCAGCCGATGCCGAGGCCGCAGCCGGCGCCGACGCCGAGGTGGAACCCGACGGGGCGGCTGCTGACGCGCTGGTGCCGGCGGCGCCACTGTCCTGCGTGCCGCTGACGTCGTTGCAGGCGGTCAGGGACAGGGCGAGCGTGGCGACGGCGCCGACGGCGAGCAGGGTGGGACGGGTGGTGGTGCGCATGGCTGGTTCCCCCGATTCTCGTTCGTGGGTCGCGATCCTGTACGAGGTCGCTTCCCCTTGCAGGAACGAGGGTGTTGCGGCGCGCTGGCAGATCACTAACGAGCGCGGCGGCGGTCCTAACGCCTGGCTAACGCGCCCGGATCCTGGCGTGTGCCGCCGCGTGCCGGCGCCGCAGTTCGGGCAGTGCGTCCTGGTCGGCGATGTGCAGCAGGGCATCGAGCGCGGTGACGGCGCCCGCGTCGTAGCCGGTCCGCTCGGCCTCGAGCGCGGCCTGCGTTAGGCAGCGCCGCCCGGCCACGGTGTCGCCGAGCCCGGCCAGCGCCTCGCCCTGCCAGGTGCGCAGGAGCACCCGCCGGGCGACCGCCTCGTGCTCCGGGCCGAGGCCGAGCGCCACCTCGGCCGCCTCGTACGCCTGCCGGTGGCGGCCCGCGCCGAGGTGGATGCGGGCCAGGTGCTGGAGCGCGAGCATCCGGGTGTGCGCGTCGTCGGCCTCGGTGGCGAGCGCGAGGGCTCGGGTACAGGCCGTTTCGGCGGCGCCGGGTTCGTCGTCGGGGAGGGCCGCGGCGAGGTTGACCAGGGCGGTGGCCTCGCCGAGTACGTCGCCTGCGCAGGCCGCGAGTTCGGGTGCGACGCGCAGGTGCCGGACGGCCTCGGCGGTGCGGCCCTCCTCGGCGAGCACCCAGCCGAGCAGGGTCAGGACGCGGGCCTCCGCATAGGGGTCGGCGCAGGCGCGGGCGTCGGCGAGGGCGGCCTCCAGGGTGGGCGCCCAGTCGGCGAGGACCCGCCAGACCACGAGCGGCCACTGGGTCACCGCGATCCGCCAGGCCCGCTCGGGCCGGTCCTCGGCGCGGGCCGCGGCGGCGATCAGGGCGAGGTCGTCGCGTTCGGCGGCGAACCAGTCGAGCGCCTCCTCACGGCTGGTGAAGTCCCGTACTCCGGGCGGCTGTTGAAAGTCATCGGGCTGCACGAAGGCGGGCTCTCCGCCGGGTTCCGCGGCCTCGGACGCGGACAGCGCGGTCGCCACGCAGTGGTCGTACAGGCGCAGCCGGGCCGCGGCGCGGGCGGCCGGGTCGCGGCTCTGGCCACGCGCGTAGAGCCGGACCAGGTCGTGCAGGACGTAGCGGCCGGGGGCGGTCTCGGTGAGCAGGTGCGCGGCGACCAGGCGGTCGAGGGCGCGGGCCGCGTCCGGCGGGGTCGTGCCGGCGAGCGTGGCGGCGCTGAACCGGTCGACGTGCGTGCCCGGGTGATGGCCGAGCGCGGTGAACAGCTGCGCCACGTCGGCGGGGAGGTGGGCGGTGGTGAGCCGCAGCGCGGAGGCGACGCCGATGTCCTCGGCGGCGAGCAGCTCGAGCCGCTGGCGCTCGTCGGCGAGCCGGTCGGCGAAGGAGGCGAGGCCGAGGGCGGGGAGTTCCACGAGCCGAGCGGCGGCGACCCGCAGCGCGAGCGGCAGCCCGCCGCACAACTCGGCTGTACGCCGGGCCGCTTGGGGATCGGCGGCGGTGCGGTGCTCGCCGAGGAGACGGGTGAGCAGGGCCACGCTGTCGTCGGTGGCGAGGACGTCGAGGGCGAGGACGCGGGCGGCGTCGGAGGCGACGAGACCGGCGAGGCGGGCACGGCTGGTGACGACGGTGACGCAGCCGGGTCCCGTGGGCAGCAGCGGGCGCACCTGGGCGGAGGTACGGGCGTTGTCGAGGACGACGAGCAGGCGCAGTTCGGCGGTGAGCGAGCGGAACAGGGCACCGGCGGCGTCCGCCGACTCGGGCATCCGGCGCGGTGGAACGCCGAGAGCGACGAGGAACTCCCGCAGCAGCTCGGCCGGTTCGGGGTCCGAGGTGTCGCTGAACCCGCGCAGATCGGCGTAGAGCGTCCCGTCGGGGAAGTCGGAGTGCCGGTCGGCCGCCCAGCGCACGGCCAGCGCGGTCTTGCCGACCCCGGCGGGCCCGGTGACCACGACGACCGGCCCGTCAGGTCCGGCCGCGGCCGCGGTCAGCGCGGCGCTCTCGACGGTGCGGCCGTGGAATCCGCGCGGGGTACGAGGCAGCAGGTTGGGCCGGAACTGCACTGACTCCAGGACGGGTTGGGGCGCCTCGGCCCGGACCGCGGGGGCGCTTTCGGGGCCGAGAGCGACGGTGAAGGCGGCGGTCAGCTCGGCGCCCGGGCGGGCGCCGAGCTGGTCGGCCAGGACCTGGCGGGCGTGGTGGTAGGCGTCCAGGGCCTCCGAGGAACGCCCCGCATGGTGCAGCGCCTCGACCAGTCGGGCGGCCAGCGGCTCGCGCAGCGGATGGGCCCCGGTCTCCGGCCGCAACAGCTGGACAGCGCGCTCGTGTTCGCCGCCCGCGACGTACGTGTCGGCGAGCAGCTCGACCGCGGCGAGCCGCGCCTCGTCCAAGGTGTGCGCGGCGGAGCGCAGCAACGGCGACGGGTAGGCGCCGGCCAGCGCGGGGCCCTGCCACAGGGCGAGCGCCTCGGTGAGCAGCGCGGCCCGGTCACCGGGGTCGGTGGCACGGCGGGCGAGCGCCACCAGGCCGTCGAAGCGGTGGGCGTCGAGCAGCGTCTCCGGCAGTTCCAGGTGGTACGCGGAGCCGCGCGTGCTCAGCTCGACGCCGTACGCCGATGCGTCGACACCCGCCAACAGTGCCCGCAGGCGCGAGACATGGCCCTGGATCACGGTGCGCGCGTGCAAGGGGGGTTCGTCGTCCCACAGCGCCTCGGTGAGCGTGTCGACCGAGACCGCGACATTGGCCCGCAGCAACAGCATCGCGAGCAGGCTGCGCCGCTTGGCGGGCCCGAGCGGCAACGGCCCGTCGCTCCCGCTGACCGACACGGGGCCGAGGACCTGGAACTCCATGGACGGAACCCTATCGTCCGATGGCTACTGGGAATCGGGAGGTCGAACTTCACGGATACCGCACCGCTCCGTCACCGACCACGTACTCCCACTCGACTGCTCTGCGCCCCGGCCCGCACTCGCCGGACACCGACTGCTGCGCGAGCTGCGCCGCCGACACCCCCTGAACGGGGCGGCAGCGCCAGGTGGCACACCGCCGGGGCCTGACGGGGCAGGACTGCTGACCGCGCTGTACGGACGCCGGGCGCCGCGCCTGCTGCTGCCGGACTTCGCCACCCGGGCCGCGCTGCTCGGCGGGCGCGGGGCCCGGAAGAGCGTCGCCCGCACCGGCGGCGACTACGGCCCGTACGAGGGGGCCGGCCGCACGGTAGGTGGTACCGGGCGGCGGGTGGCGGAGGAACGGCCTCGCCCCGCCCACCGCGTGCCCCCGAGTCCCCGGGCGGTCCTGTGGAAGCCGACCGTGCTGGTCCTGGTGCTCACCGTCGGGCAGTCCTCGCCCGGCACGCCTCGCAGGCGTGGACGCCGGTGTCGCCGTAGCGGCGGATCGGTGTCCCGCAGCCGGCGCACGGGCCGATCTGCCAGGGCTCGCAGCCGTGGGCGAGGGCGGCTTCGCGGCGCTGGGTCTCGGTGGCGTCGAGCCGGCGGTCCTGCCGGGGCACCGTGAACAGCCGTTCGGGGACCTCGTCGAAGGTGTGCAGGCCGGTGCCCGCGGAGTTCCCGCGCCGGGGCCGGGGGTCGTTGAAGGTGAAGGTCTCCTCGCCGTAGCGGCAGGTCGCGTCGAGTTCCTGGCGGGTGTAGGTGATGCCGGCGTCCCCGGCCCCGGGTTCGGCCGGGGAGTCCTCGTCCTCGTCGGGGCCGAGCATGTCGTGCCAGCGGTCCCGATCGACCGCGGGCACCCACATCCGGGAGACGGAGCGCGGGTCGCGCTGGTCGGGGATACGCATCGGCACGAACTCGCCGTCCGCGCTGGCGACGACGAGCTGGTCGACCTCGGTGGGCGCCTTCGCGGGCAGGCACAGCGCGGGCAGGAACCACTCGGCGTGGAAGCGCCCGCAGGAGCTGCCGTTGACCGGGCAGGGCCGCACACTGCTCGGCAGGCACTTCCACTGCTGCAGGTGCCGCACCCCGGCGCGCACCACCATGGCGAGCGGGGAGGCGATCTCCTTCCAGCTGAAGTCGTCGACCCGGGCCCAGGGTGCCCGCTCGACGACGGCGGAGCGGTCGGTGTCGGTCACCCACAGCGGGACGATCCCGTGCTCGGCGGCCGCGCGGGAGCGGCGGCGGACGGTGTCGGCGGTGATCGGCGAGTACTGGGCCTCCCATCCGATCCGCCGGCCGTCGTCGCCGGTGACGAGGACGTCGGTGCGGATCCGGCCGTCGGTCGCGCGGGCTTCGATCTCGGCCCGGTGGCCGTGGCGTTCGGCGGCCCGGGCGATCCGCTCCTTCATCGCCTGGTGCTTCGCGCTCTCCTCCGGGGTGGGGGTGTGGCGCACCGGCAGGTGGGCGGCCACCCAGACGGTGCGGCCGCCGACCGTCCGGCGGCGGATCGTCATCCACGGGGACCGGCCGTCCTCCTCGGCCTGGCAGGCGCCGTCACCGTGGTGCTCCAGGCACTCCAGGAGCTCGCGCTCGCGCCGGTCGATCGGGGTGGTGACCTCCTCCAGCAGGCCGGGCCGACCCGGATGGCCGAGGTCGGGCATGGTCAGGTTGATCTCGATGCCGTACGCGGTGTGGAAAACGCCGTTCGCCATATCCGGAGAATAGAAACAGGAAGCGGCAATTTAAACACCGGTGCGAATGTTTAGAATCGGCGAATAAAAGCCTCGAATACCATCAGCCCCACGGTCAACAGGGTCCGGCATTCTGTTTGAATTCCACCCGTGCCCGCCGGTCCGACCAGCGGACCTGCGGGCATCCGCGGGTACCGCGAAGGGCCTGGGAGAGGACCTGGGCGCACCCGCCCGGAACGCGGCGATCACCGTCCCGGCCCACGTCGGCGACCACCAGGCCGAAGACGTCCTCGCCCGGGTCGCCACCGGCATCGGCATCACGGAGAAGCTCGCCCGGCCCTAGCGGGCCAGCGCGGCGGAATCAGCGGCGCGAGGCCGCACAACGGTCGCCTCCGGGCGGTACGGATCGGGCCTCAAGGCGTTTGCCAGAGGCGACGAGCGCAGGACGTGCCGGTAGCCGGCAGCACCGCCGCCCCGCAGGGACTCCAGATAGAACACCTTCAGGATCACGGCGAGCTCCGCCTCGGTGACGTCCACGCTGCGCCGGCTGGAGCCCTCTACGGTCCGCGCCCTGGCGATCGCCGCGCCCAGCAGGTCGGCGTCGACCCCGGGGAGGAGGCCGGCCTTCGCGTCCTCGCGGACGGCGTGGAGAAGGGGCATGTCGAAGGCACGCACGCTGATCGTGGTGTCCGGCACGCAGTCGTCCACCGGTACGACGGGCTGCTCGGCTGGACGGTCCCGCAGGGCCCGGTAGCGCAGCGGGTCCTGCCCCAGGCCGGTTACGCGAACTGCCCACGCGGGGCGGGCTTCGCCGACGGCGAGACCGTCGAGCAGTTCGGGACTCGCGAACTCGCACACCTTCGCTCCGACGAGCCGGCGCACGGTCCCGTGCTCCGCGATCCGGCGTTGTAGAGGCAGCTCCCCGGTCAGCCAGCCCGAACTCTCGGCAGCGACGGCCTCCAGCAGCACCCACTCATCGTGACTCAGAGCCACAAAACCCTCCCTCAACGTGACTGTGCCGCCGATCCTGCCACGCCGCCCCCGACGGCGCCCCGGCCTTCACAAATCCCGGGGGAACACGGCCGGCACCGTCCGACCCCTAACCCCTCATGCCACCGTCGCCCGGACCGGGTGCAGCGCGATGCCCAGGCATCGGTCTGGACAGGCCGCTCCCGGACGACGGGCAGGCCGTGGGGGCGGCGCCGATCCAGCGGGACTCTCACACCACCACCACTCCCCCGCCGCTACCGCGGGCGACGCCCACCGCGGCCATGTACCCGCGCAGTCAGCCGTCGTACGGGGTGGGGTCGGCGCTGGCCGCGAGCCGGCCGAGCACCGGGCGGCCGGCGGACTTGTACGCGGCGAGCCTCGCAAGGCGATGCCTGGCTCGGTCGGCAAGTCCTCTTCCAGGCAAAGGAGTTGAACACTGGCGGCGACCGCCGCGACGTCGGCTACCGCCGTCGCCGGCGCCCGCTCCGGCCACGGTGCAGTGTGCGGGTGCGAGAGGACTACGTGCCCCGCACCCGTCAGCGCCGAACCCTGCTTTCCCGGTAGGGGGTTCGGCCGCCCGAGAGGGTCGGGCCAGGGGTTTGCGCGATCACCGACAGGCCATTCCGGTCATTCAGTGGCCGATACCCGCGAAAGGTCGCCTTCTTCCCGGATGCCGCACCCCGGGGTGCGGGGGACTGCCATGCTGGCAGCAGCGGAATGTGACATTTCACATTCCGCCCATCCTCCTATCCCTGCCCCGAGGAGAGACACCCATGAAGACCACCGTCATCGCCGTCGTTGCCGCCGCCGCGACCCTGACCACCCTGGCCACCGCCCAGGGGGCCGCCGCCGCGCCGGCCGGGCCGGTCGGCGCGGTCGTGACCTGCGGCACCCCTGGCGCGCCCGGTCCGCTGCTGACCCGGGCCTGCGTCGAGGTGACCGGCAACCAGGTCCGCTTCTACGGGGTGGCCACGGCCGGTGACCCGTCCTGGCAGCCCCAGTCCGTCGGCTTCGCCGTCTCCGGCACGGTCGTCGGCGGCGCCCCCCTCGCCCCCGTCAACCCGACCGTCCTCGTCCAGGCCGGCTCGAACCAGGTCGGCAGCGTCTTCTCCAGCGCCCCGTGCGGCGCCACCGTCAGCAACACCTTCTCGGTGAACCAGCCCGGCTGGCCCGCCTCGACCGCCACCGTCTCCACCGTGGTGGCCTGCTGACGCCGGACTCCCGCAGGTGTGCCCCGGCCCGCCCGGGGCACACCCCGCCACCGCCCTCGGCGGGAGGGCACTCTTCCCGCCGCAGCAGGTCAACCGGTACCCGCAACCCGCCACGGCGAACCGGCCGATGTCGCGCAGCCCGAGCACGGGAGCCGACCGCCGCTTCCTCCCCGGTCGCGGCGGCAGCGTCCAGCGCAACCGCCAGCTCACGGCGCCTCCCGACGCCGCCGGAACCCCGTTCGCCGCCGGCCGCACGCTCGGGAATCCGGGCGATCGAAGCCCAGTTCCGGGTGCGGGAGGGCTACCGGGTACTGGCGACGTGGGCCATTGTCGACCTGGGAACGATCGCCCGCGACACCTACCGGAACGACGAGCTCGGCCGGGGCAATCACTCGCCGACCGACCTGGCCGAGCGGCTCGGCGGCTCGCCATCGGTAATCTCCGGCGCCACGTCCGGAACCGGCTGGAATCCCCCGATCAACAGGTCGACCGGCGTGCTGGCGAACCGAAGAACCGGCGCCCTCAGCAGAGGTCGAGGAACGCCGAAGGGGCGGACACATGACTGTGTCCGCCCCTTCGGCATTCGTGGTAGCGGGGACAGGATTTGAACCTGCGACCTCTGGGTTATGAGCCCAGCGAGCTACCGAGCTGCTCCACCCCGCGTCGTGGTCCCGACTGTACGGCACCAGTCGGCGATCACCAACTCGGTTCGGCCCGGGCACCGGCGAACAGCGCGAGGACCGCGCCGATCTCGTTCGGCTTGAGGGCCGCCGTGGCCAGGTTCTTGCTCTCGCCAGCCGGGGGCTCGGGCGGCCGCCAGTCGATGCCGGCGGCGGTCAGCACGGCGACCAGGTGCTGTACGGCGGAGGCCAGGCGGTCGGCGTTCTCTCCGGACAGGACGCGTCCCGCCTTGCTCTGGAGGTCCGCCAGGGCCTTTCTCTGGGAGGCGACCCGTTCCACGTCGGGCGTAGGGCGGCCACCGCCGCGCCGGGGTCGGTGCGGTGGTGGCCGCCCTCCTCGCCGTCGGCGAGCCGCCCCGCCCGGTGGGCCGCCGCTGCGAACGGTGGTCCCGTGCAAGCGCATTGGCCGGGCAGGACGAGTCGGAGGAGTTGGACGGGGCCGACCGGCCGGTCACCAGCCGTCGGTGAGCCGGAGGGCGTGGGAGAAGGAGGCTCCGCCCGTGTTCGTCCATTCGTCGAGGACGCCGTAGGTGTCGTCGCGGGCGATGAGGTCGGCGCGGCCGGTGCCCCGGAAGTCACCGGCGACCGTCTGGGAGAACGGACCCCACCCGTCGGTGACGAGCACCCGGTCGGCGAAGGTGCCGTCCCCGTTACCGGGCCACATGTACAGGTTGCCTGTCGCGTCCTCCCTCGCCATCAGGTCCGCGTGCCCCGTCCCCCGGAAGTCACCGGCGACCGTCTGCGAGAACGGACCCCACCCGTCGGTGACGAGCACCCGGCCGGCGAAAGTACCGTCCCCGTTACCCGGCCACATGTACAGGTTGCCCGTCGCGTCCTCCCTCGCCATCAGATCCGCGCGGCCGGTCCCCCGGAAATCACCGGCGACCGTCTGCGAGAACGGACCCCACCCGCCAGTGACCAGCACCCGGCCCGCGAAAGTACCGTCCCCGTTACCCCGCCACATGTACAGATTGCCCGTCGCGTCCTCCCTCGCCATCAGATCCGCGTGCCCCGTCCCCCGGAAGTCACCGGCGGTGGTCTGGGAGAACGCGCCCCAGCCGGCCGTCAGGTCGGTCCTGGCCGCGAAGGACCCGTCTCCCCGCCCCGCCCACTCGTACAGGTGCCCGTCCGAGTCGTCGCGGGCGACGAGGTCGCCGGTGCCCTTGCCGTGGAAGGCCCCGGCCGTCGTCTGGGAGAAGGTGTGGGAGGGGCTGGCCGGGGCGGGCCGCGGGGCGAGGACCTCGGCGAGGGCCGCGTTCCCGTTGGTGGTGAAGTGCAGGTGGTCGGAGGAGACGTAACCGGCGAACGCGGCGCTCGGATTGAGCGGGTCGCGGGTCGCCCGGTCGAAGTCGTGGAAGCCGTCGATGGCCGTCGTCGTGCGGATCCAGTCGTTGACGCACCGGCGCACCCGGTCCCGGGCGGCGGTGAAGTCGGCGTGGCCCTGGAAGGCGGGGATGGTGGCGACGGCGAAGCGCAGCCCGGCCGCGTGCGCGCGTGAGGCCAGCTGCTGGATCCCCGACTCGAGCGCGGAGTCGGAGGCGTCGTCCATCGTGATGTCGTTGATGCCCTCGTAGAGCACGACGCTCCGCACTCCGGTCTGGGAGAGGACGTCCCGGTCGAAGCGGTTGAGCGCGCTCTGACCGAAGCCGACGCGTCCTCCCGTCCCGTCGGTGAGGATCCGGTTGCCGGAGATTCCCTTGTTGACGATGCCCTCGGGCGTCGGTCGGGCGCTGAGGGCGCGCCCGTAGTCGTCGGCCCAGCGGGTGTTGGAGTCCTGGTCGGTGTGCCCGCCGTCCACCTGCGAGTCGCCGAGGGCGACCACCGTCCCGTCGCTGCCGGCGGCCGTGACGTCCAGGCCGGCCAGGAAGGCCCAGTAGGCGTACGGGGTGGAGAGGTTGGCGCCGCCCGTGTCCTGGGTGCGGTCGGCACCGTCGCCGGGGGCGGAGGTGTAGGAGGTGGTGAGCGTGTACGGGTGGTAGGGCGCGGTGGTGACCTTGTCGGGCAGCCAGAGGCTGACCAGCAGGTTCTCGTCCGCGGTGACCGGGAAGGCGACGGGGTCGCTGTAGACCTCGCCGCCGGGCGGGACGACGGTCCGGCCCGAACCGCCGAACGTCAGGGTGACCGGCGTGGCCGCCGCCGTGGCCGGGTTCCCGTTCCGGGCCGAAGTCCCGTCCTGGGCCGCGACGGTGACGTGCCCGATGGTCACCGGGTCCGGACTGAAGGTGTTCACCAGGCGGATCCGGGCGGAGCTGCCGCCGATGCTGGTGTGGACGACCATGCGCAGGGTCTGCCGCCCCGTCACGCCCGAGGCTGCCGACGGTCCGGCCAGGCTCATGGCGGTACCCCAACTCCCCGTCCAGGCCGCGGACTCGGGGCGCGGCGCGCCCGGGCCTGGCGGGAGCGCGGCGGGGACCGGCGGGAGCGCGGCGGGGACCGGCCCGCAGCCGGCGGCCGCGTTCGCCGGGGCCGCGGGCGGCAGGGCGGCGAACGCGCCGAGGACGAGGGCGGCTGCCGTCATGGCGGACAGGCGGCCCCGCGGTGAGCGGTGGGCGACGTGCACAGGAGTCCTTTCGCCGGGTACGGAAAACCGTTTTCCCGCATGGCTCGGGTGACCAGGAAATGGCGGCGACCCGCTTCCCGGAGGAGGAGGTCCGAGAATGCGCCGAGAAATCTCGGAGACCGCTCGCCATCCACCATGTAATCACCGCCGGCCCGGCTTCCGCCAGGAGGAACATCAGGCGGAAGCCATGGGGAAGTTCCAGCAGAAACCGCGCTGTACAGGCGAGATCGGCGGGAAGCAGACGGAGTGGCCTGATCGTGCGTCAGCTGACTGTCGCGCCTGACGGAATTTGCGATATACCGTCTCGGGCACTTTCCGCCCCGACAATCCGCCAATCTCCTCCTGGCGTGATCATCTGTCGAACCTCGAAATCTCGAATGAGGGGACATCACATGGCAATCGGACGACGGCAACTCCTCACCTCCCTCGCGCTGACCGCCCTCGCCGCACCCGTCCTGGCCAAGGGGACCGCGACCCGAGCCTCCGCGGCCACGGGTACGGGTACGGGTACGGCCGCACGTATGGCCGCCGGCTCCGGGCCGCTGTTCATGCAGGTCGTCGCCCACGAGGACGACGACATCCTGTTCATGAACCCGGACCTGTCCAACGCCCTCGCCGACGGCACCCCGTCCGTCACGGTGTTCGTCACCGCCGGGAACATCACCGGTGACCCGTGCGCGGGCGGCTGCTGGGACCCCGCCGGCGACCCGCTGCGCACCTGGAACCGCCAGATGGGCGCCGTCAACGCCTACTCCCGGATGACCGGGGTCGGCGACAACGACCCGGCGACCGACGAGATCGGGCACTGGACGGTCGAGGCGTGGACGGTCGCGGGCAAGCAGGTCGAGCGGTACATGCTCAAGGACCGGTCGGTGCACCTGATCTTCCTCAACCTGCACGACGCCGGGCTCGCCAACGTGCTGAACGGCGGCACCGACACCACGGTCGTCCCGAAGGACAGCCCGCTGTCCGGGCCGTCGACCTACACGGCGGCGGACGTCGTCGAGGTGCTGCGGCAGATCATGGTGACGTACCAGCCGACCGTGCTCCGGGCCCAGGACGAACTCCCGGACACCCGCTACAAGGACGACCACTCGGACCACATCTCCGCCGCGAAGTTCGCGGGCATGGCGGCGAGCCAGTACGGCGGCTCGCTGGTCCAGGTGAACTACCGGGACTACAACATCAGCGACTGCCCGGTGAACCTCGATCCGGCGACGGTCGGCACCAAGGGCGTGTTCGTCTCCGAGTACGCGAGCCACGACCATTCGGGGAACTACGAAACCGCCTGGTTCTCCCGGATGTACTACCGCTGGTCGCGCGGCACCTCCTGGGCCGGGCTGAACCAGGACGGCCGGCCGCAGGTCTTCGTCGTCCGGGCGGGCTCCCTCTACACCTACTGGCGCCAGGGGGACGGCAGTTGGGGCGGCCCGGCACGGTTCGCCGACCCGGGCGGGCGGCTGGCGCCGGGCATCGCCGTCGGCACCAACGCGGACGGCCGGCTGGAGGTCTTCGCCCGCCGCCTCACCGACCACCACATCGTCTCCGTCCCGCAGACCACGCCCAACGGCGTGTGGCGGGACAGCTGGGCCGACCTCGGCAACCCCAACGCCGGGCTCGTCAACGCGGGCCAGGTCGGCGTGCCCGCGGTGGTCGCCTCCCAGGACGGCCGGCTGGAGCTCTTCGTCAAGAACGGCGGCGGCGGCCTCAGCGCGATCCGGCAGACCAGCCCGAACGGCGCCTGGACGACCACCTGGGACGACCTGCACGGCACCGACATCCAGGATCCCGTCACCGCGATCCGCAACGGCGTCGGGAGGATCGAGGTCTTCGCCAGCACCCGCGACGGGGTCGTCAACTGGTGGCAGACCGCTCCGAACGACGCCATCAACGGCCCGGGCCCGATCCCGAACTCCCGGCCGGCCAGCCCGCCCAAGGCCGCGCTCGACCAGGACGGCCGCATCGAACTCGCCTACCGCGAGGCCGAAACCGGCGCGATGCTCGTCAGTTACCAGACCCGGCCCGGGGGACCGTGGAGCCAGTCCCCGACCAACCTCGGCGGCCACAAGGGCGTGGGCGAGCCGGCGATGGCCAACCTCGGCGGGCGGGTCGTCCTGTTCGAGCGCAACGGCGGCGGCGGCGTGAGCACCACCGCCCAGACCGCGCCGAACGCCGGCTACGGCGCCTGGCAGGACCTCGGCGGCACCGTCCTCGACTACCCGACCACGATCGTCGACGGCGGCGGTGTCCTGTACGTGTTCGCCATCGGCACGGACGGCCGCGTCTACTTCCGCACGGGCACGACGCCCACCAACCTCGGCGGCTGGCAGGGCATGCCCCTGTGACCGCCGGTCCCGGGGGGCGCGGGGGGGGCCCCCCCGGGGGGTTGCCGGCGGGGCCCCTGGCGCCCGGGGGGGCGCCCCGGCGGCCGGGGGCCCCCAACGGCCCGGGCTGTCCGGGCCCTGTCTCTTATACAC
>NZ_JBHJSJ010000012.1:68206-103216 GCF_042268845.1 Kitasatospora sp. NPDC056273
GGGGGGGGGGCGGGGACGCCCCGTGTCCCCGCGGGCCCGGGGGGGGGGTGGCCGACCCTCCCGACCGGCCGACGGGCCGGGGCTGTGGAAGCGCCGGTGGGAGCGCTCTCACGCCGTGTAGGATGGCCACTCCCGAGAGTGAGCCACACCGGAGTGTGATCATGCCCCGAACTGACAGGCCGGGCCCCGGTGGCGCCCGGCCTGCCGCGCGACCGACGGTGGAGGACGTGGCCGCCCGCGCGGGAGTCAGCCGGGGAACGGTGTCCCGGGTCATCAACGGTTCGCCCAAGGTGAGCGCCCGGGCGAGGGAGGCCGTGGAGCACGCCGTCGCCGAGCTCGGCTACGTACCCAACCAGGCGGCACGGTCCCTGGTGACCTCGCGCACCGACGTCGTCGCCCTGGTCGTCCCGGAGAGCCTGTCGCGGCTGAGGTCGGAGCCGTACTTCGCGGACGTCATCACCGGGATCTCCGACGAACTCGCCTCGACCGACCTTCAGTTGCTGCTGACCCTGGTCCGCAACGAGGACGAGCGCGAACGTCTGACGCGCTACCTCACCGCGCGTCGGGTCGACGGGGTACTCCTGGTCTCGGTGCGCCAGGACGACCTGTTGCCCGACCTGCTCGAACAGCTCGGGATGCCGGCCGTGCTGGGCGGTCGCCGGTCCGAGCGCGAATCGCTGAGCTACGTCCACGCCGACAACGCCGGCGGGGCCCGGGCGGCCGTCCGGCACCTGGTCGGACTCGGCCGCACCAGAGTGGCCACCATCACGGGGCCGCTCGCCATGGAAGCGGCCGGGGCACGCCTGGCGGGGTACCGGGAGGCGCTCACGGAGGCCGGCCTCGCTCCGGAGGACGCACTCGTCGCCCACGGCGACTTCACCGAGGCGGGCGGCTACGCGGCGATGTGCGAGCTCCTGGCCGAAATGCCCACCCTCGATGCCGTGTTCTGCGCCTCCGACCTGATGGCCGTGGGCGCGTTCCGGGCGCTGCGCGAGGCCGGGCGGCGCGTGCCGGGAGACGTGGCCGTCGTCGGCTTCGACGACTCCGTCATCGCCCGAAGCACCGAGCCGTCCCTCACCAGTGTTCGCCAACCGACCGAGGCGATGGGGCGGTTGATGGTCCAGCTGCTGCTCGAGGAGATCGCCGACCCCGGGCGGCCGCGTCGTCAGGTGATCCTGCCGACCGAACTGACGGTCCGCGCCTCGGCCTGAAGGCCTCGGACTGCCTCGGACGGCCTCGAACTGAAAGGCCGTCACGTCCCGTTGTTCCGGTATGAGCCACGGCCGAGTGTCACGGCTGACCTGGGCATAAGGTGCTGCTACGCTCCCGATGGGCGTGGGAGCGCTCCCACGCGCCAAGATTCTGGGGGGTGACATGTCGAAGGCACAACAAGGGGATTCGGCATTCGGGGGCATGCTGAGGGCGCTTCGTCGTGAAGTGGGATTCACGCATGAGGAACTCGCCCGGCGTTCCCGGGTCAGTGTGAGAACGATCAGCGACATCGAGCGGGGCCGGGTGCTCCGACCACAGCGCCGCTCCGTCCAACAGCTCGCGGCGGCGCTCGGCCTGAGGGCCTCGCGACTGGAATGGTTTCTCCGTGCCGCGCGCGCCGTTCCCGGCAGCGGGCCCGATCAGCCGGACGGGAGCCGTCGCGAGACGCCGGCCGCCGGGGAGGTGGACGAACAGCCGTCCGCGGTGGTCGTGATGGTCCTGCCGATGACCGCGACCGGCGAGAGCGGCCCGTGCTGCAGGCGCCGCCGACGCTGTCCGCAACCCCGCCCGACCGGGCCCCGACCCGTGCGCCGGGCCGGTTGACGGCCGTCGCGTGCGGCGGGCAGACGCCGGCGGCCACACGTCCGCCACAAGGACGCCGAACGCGTACGCCCGCCCCACCGGCGCCGTCCGGTTGGGGACGTGCCACCGTCGACTCGGCCGGGCGAGGCGGTAGTTGACGCCGTCTGCGGTCCAGCCGACCTCCCTGCCGATCCGGGCGGTGGCGTCAACCCCAGGCGGCCGCGGGCCAGGATCCCGCGCCTCGGTCGGGCTCGCCTCGGCACGCGACGCGGGCGGCGGCGAGGAGATCGAATCACGCGGCTCCATCGAGACCGAAGCAGCCCGCCGCCTCGCCGACGACCTCAAGAACCTCACGTACAGTGCGGTCGCGCGGGCCTGACGATCAGCGCAGCGTCAGGATCCAGGCGCTGACGGCCAGCCAGCCGGTCAGCGTCAGCGCCGCGCACGCCCAGGCGAAGCGGGCCGGCCCACGGCCGCGGTCCCGCCCCTTGGCGCGCTGGAACCCGGCGGCCAGGCCGGCCACCGCGGTGACGGGGAGCGCGAGGAAGGCCAGGTACAGGGTGCCGTAGTAGAGGAACCTCGCGAACAGGACGCCCACGAACACGAACGGCGCAGACACCACGGTGACCACCACGCCGCCGGCCGTGCACGCGACGCGCAGCCGCTTCTCGTCGGAGAAGAACGGCGGCACGGCGCACACCACCGCACAGCCCAGGCCGAAGACGTACAGCACCAGCCCGCCCGGGCCGTACCCCCGGTGGATGCTCCACACCGGCAACAGGAACGCGACCGCCCCGACCCCGGACAGCCACCGGGCACTCACCGGCACCGCGACCATGTTTCCCCCTTGCACAGCACCCTCTTTGAACGCGTTCGAATCTAGCACCCAGGAGACGACGCCGCCCAGACGGACAAGTCGCCGAGAATCGCGGCAGGCACAGCGGGACGCGGCTCTCCGCGGAGAGCAGACGCATGCCGATCTCGTTGCGGCCCATCCCGAGGCTGTAGACCACAGCGGGCAGGCCGTGGCGGAAGGAGCAGGCCCGCAGGTTCCGCGTTCCGATGTCCTATGGCGAGTCCGCGAGCTGTGCGTTCCGCTGGATCCGCGCTCCGTGTCACCTTGATCGTTCCGGGTTTCGTGCCACTTCCCCGGGACGGTGTGCTGAAAGCTAGGTGACACGTCTTCTGCCTGACCGGCTTGCTGAGGCTTCAAGGAGCGCTGTGCCGCGGCGGGTGCGTCGCATGGGCGTGGTGGAGCGGACCGTGCGAACAGAAGACGATGGCGATGGCTGGAGCCCGGAGCCGTCTGGAACGCCTCCGGCTCCGCCGCCAAGCGTCCGACCAGAACGACGTGGAGGACGTCGCCGTAGGCGTACTTCTTGGTCAGACGAAGCGAGGCCTCTTGCGACGCTCGGGTCGTTTGTCCTGATCACGCCGGTTTGGGTAGCCGAACACCGCCGCCGGCGATGTCGCCGACCCCCCTCCCCCGGTAAGCGCCAGGGGCGGCGTCTCCGGGACGGTCGGGGAGGTCGGCCGAGACGGCGAGGTGACAGGGTTCGGCGTCAGGTCCTCGACGGTCGGGGAGGTCGGCCGAGACGGCGAGGTGACAGGGTTCAGCGTCAGGTCCTCGACGGTCGGGGAGGTCGGCCGAGACGGCGAGGTGACAGGGTTCGGCGTCAGGTCCTCGACGGTGGGCGTGGTGAAGTGACGATATCGCCTGAGGTTCTCGGTGTCCGGGTACGGGTGACGCCATGGCTTGCGGGAGCCGATGAAGTGGAGCACGAAGGCGCGTCGCTCCTGATCCCGGTACGCGTGGTACTCCGTACCCAGTCGCGGCGGCCAAGCCTCGGGCGGGATGTCGCGGAAGTCAGTCATCGGGAACACGTTCCAGCGCGGATCCAGCTCGATCCATCGACCGTGCGTGAGCGCGTTGAGCGCATCTTGCTCCAGACAGACCGGGACCTGATCCTGGCTCGCGAGCCAGTCGAGGGCCCGCTCGGTCAAGCTCTCCCGACGCCACTGGCGGAGGTTGCACAGCATCACCCCCGCATTGAAGTAGGGCGCGTCGGGCGCGAATCGTCCGTTGCTTCCGCCTGCCAACGCCTCGTGCAGGTTGGGACGCCACATGTCCCGCACGGCCGCGAGGGGTCTGTCACCAAGGTCCGTCGCGAACAGCTCTGTCACGTCTCGCATCAGCACGACGTCCACGTCCATGTACAGCGCCACGTCGTCCGGCACCAGCTCTGGCAGGAACAGGCGCGCGTACGTCGCGCCGGTCAGGTAGCGCAGCAGTGGCAGGTCGGACAGGTCGCGGCGCAGACGGACGACCTCCAGATCGAGCCCGCGGGACATCGCGTGCTCGACGACGTCGGCACTCGGCGAGTCATCTGTCATCAGTGCCGAGATGCGCACACCGCTCTTCGGCGGGAGGCAACGGGCCAGCGACGACAGCATGTTGCGTGCCGCCGATGCGTACTGACCGTCGAACGCGATCGCTATGCGCATCCCCCGACCCCCCACGTGTGCGACCCAGGAACCACTACGCTAAGGGGGGGTCGAGCGACGGTCAAGGCGCTCAAAGAGGGGGTGCGACCTGTGGCGCGAACGAGCGACGTGGCGCCGGCGGCGGGCAGATGCCTGCTCATCTGCAGCACACCGAGGTCAGGGACTCATCTGCTGGCCGGTCTGCTGGAGAGCACGGGCTTGTCGGGCAACCCGCAGGAGTACCTGTACAACCACGTTACCGAACTGGACGGTGAGGACATCCCGATCGGTCCGGCGCACCGGACGCAGCCGGACCAGCTACGAAAGCTGATGCGGATCGGGACTTCAGCCAACGGCGTGTTGGGCCTGATCGTCATGGGGTCGTACCTGGACGAGGTCGTCGCCGGGCTGCGGCGACACCAGTCCGCGAGTGGAGCGAGCTGGCGCGAGGTGATCGAGCGCGCCTTCGACCGCCCGGTATATGTGTGGAACCGGCGGCTGGACACGGCGGCACAAGCGGTGTCTCTGTACCGGGCGCTGGAGACCGACGTCTGGTATGCCGACGACGTTCGTGGCGTGGGCGCTGACGTTCCCTACCGTCGCGACCGGATCGCGCACTGGGAGCACGTGATCCGGGAGCAGAACGAGGAGTGGGCGCGCCGGTTCTCCGACAGCGGGATCACGCCGATCACGGTGACGTACGAGGACGCGCTGACGGACCCGGAGGGTGTGGTGGACCGGCTCCTGGACAGCCTGGGAGTCGCGCGAGGCGGCCGGCCGGTGGAGCCGCTCACGCGCCGGCAGGGAAACGACGTGAGCTTGGAATGGCTGGCCCGGTACCGCCGGGACGGTTCAACGTGACCGCTGCCTCCGCGACCTCGATGAGCTCCGCCAGCACCTGAGGCTCACTGCCGTAGGGCCGACGCAACGGCCCACGCCGCACCGGCCCGTCCGGTACGAAACGACGCTGCCCGGCCCGACGCCGCATCGCCCGCAACAGATCCATCGCGAGATCGCCCCCGCCACCCCCACCAGTCTGCATGACCACATCCTGGTACATCCGTCGGCGCTACGCTCAAGTGCTGAGCTCGGTACGAACGATCGTGCTCAGGGCCCTGTTCGATGTGATCGTGTTTCGTGCAACGATCCCGGCATGGCGAACTTTGATGCTTCCTCTCCGCAGCGCCGTGTGAGCACGGGTGGGCCGTGCGGAGCGGCGCGCGGCCAACGAGGTTCTGCCCTCGCCGTGTTGGGGGCGCTGCTGGATCGGTCGCTGGTGCAGATCGCCGACGCTGCCGCGGACGCCCGGTGCTTCGACCGGGAGACGATCCACATGGCGGCGGACGTGTGGGACAACAACACCTTTCCGCTGTTTCGGGCGGCGACGGCCGGCACGCGAGGCGGGCGCGAGCGTCGGTCTCTGGCAGCGTTGGAATGGATGGCCGGCCTCGGTGAGGATCGGCGCACCTGGATGATCGAGCAGGCTGCGGCGGCCGGGCACTCGTTGGACGGGCTCCTCACATCGGGGAAGCCGTCCACGCCGGGCCGTGACTATCTGGGACAGGTGATGGCCCCGGTGATGTCGCTGACGGCGCACGCCGCGGAGAGCCTGGCCGCCGACTACGACCTTTCATCGGCCGAGGTCCGCCATCTGCGGATCGAGCGGGCCGGCAGCCGTCTCGTCGGCCAGCTCGAACTGGCTGTCACCCGTTCCTATCCCGTCGACGACGGCACCCCGGCCGAGAGCGCGACGCTGAATATATGGCTGCGCGACATCACCGAGGTCCGCTTCGATTCCGATGACGCCCGGGGCGCCGTCCTTGGAGCGCGAGCGGACGGCGTGTCAATCGCCCTGGGGGCCCGCGGGATACTCTGCGCGGCGACGGCCGACCATTGCCCGGACGACCGCTGCTGGCACCTGTCCTCGGCCGGGCGCCAGGCCGACGCGACCACACCACCCCGTGACACTCGACCTGCTCGCGGCGACTTCCCGCAGGAGGGGCACCTGGGCGCCAACGCCATGGCCGCAGCGACCGTTCTGCACCGCGCCATGCTGCACGTCCGCATGGTGCGCAGTCCCCGGCATGCGGACCGGGTCCCCGTACGCGACTTCCACCGAGCCTTCACCGGAGCCGGCGAGGCAATCCTCGCCGCGGGTGCTCACCGCCTGCCCCACCGGCGGGAAGCCGCCTTCCGCCACCTGGTCGAGACCTGGGTCGGACGCGGCGGCCCAGCCCTCGCGAAGTGGTTCGCCAGCGAGCTGGCGGAGACCGTCCACCGACCGGATCTCCTCGTCGTCCTCCGCGACCAGGACCAACCACACCCGATCACCGGCACATCGCAGCAGCCCACTCCGAACCTCGCGACGGTACCCGGCCCGGTAGAGGTCGAACTCCGGATGGCCTCCTACACCTCGGCACACACACGCTACGGCGCAGACCACGACGCCTCTGCCCTCGTGCACCTGGCCGTGCCGCCGCACCCGCGGAACGCCGAGAACGACCCGTGGCGGCTGCGCGCGATGTGCGGCGCCGGCCCCGCCCGCTTCCAGTTGCGGACGGCGGCGTTCCAAGGCGCCGGCCGGCCCTCCGTCACGGCTGACGACAAGGCGGCCCGCCGCTTCGCCCTACACGACGGAGCCCTCGACATCACACGAAGGGAAGGCTGAACCCACCATCCGCCGCGCGCACGTTGGTCTGTACCGGCCTGCGCAGTTTTCCTGTACACCGACAGGGGGTCAGCCGACGCCGAGCAGAACGGCGACGGCCGCCAGGTCGTCCTCCCCGCACCCGCGGGTTCGTACCTCCACGTCGGCCGGCGCACCGCTTTTCCGCGCCTGCCGCCTCCGGGCGTTTTACGGCGGGGCGGCGGGAATTCCGACAATGTTGGCGCCCGTTCGCCAGGAGGGGAATTTCTGCCGGACCGGCCGGCGATCGTATTCAATGGGCTCCGGCCGATCAGGCAACGCAGCGGCGGAACGGTCCGCCGTGGAAAAGGAGTGCGCATGGACAGCCGGTTGGATTCCGCCGAAGCTACCGTCGACGTCCTGTCGTTCAACATCCACCACGGGGAGGGAACGGACGGCGTCCTCGACCTGGAACGGATCGCCCGGGTGATCCGGCGCAGCGGTGCGGAGATCGTCGGGCTCCAGGAGGTGGACCGGCACTTCGACGGGCGCAGTCACTGGAACGACCAGGTGGCGGAGCTGGCGCGGTCGCTCGGCTACCACCCGGCGTACGGGGCGAACATCGACCTGGAGCCGGCGGCGCCGGCGGCTCCGCGGTGCCAGTACGGTACGGCGGTGCTGTCCCGGCACCCGATCACCCGTGCACGGAACACCCACCTCTTCCGGTCCCCCGGGGAGGAGCAGCGCGGCCTGCTGCACGTCGAGATCGACCTCGGCGGAATTCCGCTGCAGGTCTTCGTCACGCATCTGGAGCTGTTCTCGGAAATCGACCGGACCCGCCAGGCGGAAGAAGTCGTGGAGTTGATCGGGGAAACCAGCCCGGCCATTTTGCTCGGCGATTTCAACGCGACCCCGGGAACGTCGGAGATAACCAGGCTTCGGGCTGCTTTCACCGATTCCTGGACGGTTCTCGACGGTGGTCCGGTGGCGACGTTCCCGGCCGATGCTCCGCGGGACTGCATCGACTACGTCTTCGCGGGCCGGGGGGTGACGCCGGTGCGGGTCGGTCTGGTCACCGAGGAGCCGGTGGCCTCGGACCACCTGCCGGTGCTGGCCCGGCTGGTGGTCTCCGGCTGACCGCCGGCCCCCGAGGGTCCGGGCCGGGGCGGCGGGCCGGACCGGACCCTCGGGAGGCGGTGGCGGTCACCCGTGCCGTTCCGCTTCCACCGCTTCGTACAGTGCCTTGATGTTGCCGCTGCCGAAGGTCGTGGCCCCGACCCGCTCGATGACCTCGAAGAACAGGGTCCGCCGAGGGTGCAGCGTCCGGGTGAAGACCTGGAAGAGCTGGCCCTCGTGGTCCTCGTCGACGAGGATGCCCAGGGCGGCGAGCGCGGGCACGGAGTGCCGGGTCAGCCGCAGCCGATCGGCGAGCATCCGGTAGTAGGGGCCCGGCGTCGACAGGAACGCCACCCCCTGCTCGGCCATCGTCCGGACGGTCCGCACGGCGTCGTCGGTGCGGAAGGCGATGTGCTGGACGCCGGAGCCGCCGTGGTTCTTGATGAAGTGGTCGATCTGGCCGGGCTCGCGGCTGGTGTCGGGCTCGATGATGGTGAGCGTGAGGCCGCCGGACGCCGACTGCACCACCTCGGAGTCCATGGCCTGGGCGCCGACGACGATCCTCTCGGTGAAGGTGTTGCGCAGGCCGAGGACCTGCTCGTAGAACGCGACGGTGGACCGGAGCAGGCCCGCCTCGACGCACACCGCGAAGTGGTCGACCGCCAGGAGGCCGGTGTCCGCTTCCGGCTCGCTCCGCGGTACCGGGGTGAAACCGGGCAGCGGCCGGTGGTCGGTTCCCGCGCGGCGCTGGACCAGGGTGTGCCGGAGGTCGCCGAAGCCGGCGACGGCCGCGGTGACCACGCCGTCCGTCTCCTCGGGTTCGGCCAGTGGCCGGGCGCCGCGCCGGACGGTCGCGGCGAAGGCGGCGACCACGTCGGGTACGGCCAGGGCGATGTCGGCGACGCCGTCCCCGTGCCGCCGGACGTAGTCGGCGGCGGGGTGGTCCTCCGCCAGGGCCTGGGTGAGGACCAGCCGGATGTGCTCCCGGCCGATGGCGACGGACCTCGCCTCGCCCGGCCGGTCGGCCGTGGCGTACACGGTGAACCCGTAGGCCCGGGCGTAGTGGCGTGCGCTGGCGTCGAGGTCCTCCACGTACAGCTCTACGTGGTCGACGGACAGGTCGAGCGGTATGCCGTCCGGGTATGTCGTCATGGTGGTGGCCTCCTTGAGGGGTGGTCTGCCGGGCGTGCCTGTGGCAGTGCCAGTGCCAGTGCCGGTGTCGCTGCCGGTACGGGTGACCGGTCCACTGGTGCTGGACCGGCCACCGCCAGGGCCCGCTACCAGGGGTCGACGCCGAGCAGCCGGCGGCCCAGCGGGGTCATCGCCGCGGTCTGCAGGTCGTTGTAGGAGTGACCGGCCGGGCGGTCACCGGGGCGTTCGCCGGCGTCCCAGGGCTGGTCGTCCCGCGCGTAGCGGACGAACTGGGCGACCCGGACCTCGGGGCGCCGGTTGTGCGAGGCGGCGTGCGGCATCAGATGGTGGGTCAGCACGAAGTCGCCTGCCTGCCCGGTCACTTCGACGCTCTTGAGGTCCGGGATGTTGCGCCACTTGTCGTGCAGCTGCCGCCCCTGGCGGACGGCGCGGGCCTCGGCCTCGACGATCCGGTGGCCGCCGGGCACGACGTGGATGCCGCCACCGCCCGGGGCCACGTCCGTGAAGTAGTAGCAGCCCCCGATCTCGACCTCCTCGGGGGTGAGCAGGAATTCGTCGGCGTCCTCGGGTACCGCCGGGTCGATGTGCAGGTCCTGGCTCAGCTCGCTGGGGTGCGCCGTGTCGTTGCGCATGGTGATGGCCACCGAGCCGTCCCGGACGAGCAGTCGGGGGTGCCCCAGGAGCTGGGCCGCCACCCGGTAGAGCCGCTCGTTCTGGAAGAGCGGGATGAACTCCGGTCCGTCGAAGGTCTGGTTCCCCGGGGTGTTGAAGGGCTTGAACCGGCCGTCGTACGCCTCCCAGTGGTCGGGGACGCGCAGGTCTCGCGGGAGCAGGTCGAGGATCAGGCCGGCGTGGTGCCTGGCCTGCTGCCTGGTCAGGACGCCGCGGATCAGCAGGTATCCGTCCCGCCAGAAGCGATCGACCTCCTCCTGGGACAGGACCGGCTCCGGCATTGCGTTGGTCATGGGTGCTCCGAGGGTCGGTGGGTCACGGATCGGTTGGCGCGGTTGCCTCCGCCGGGGGCCCGGTCAGCCGGCCGGCGCCGCGGGCCGGCCTCCGGCCCGGCCGGACGGACGGAGTTCCCCGGCCAGGCTGCGCAGGGTGGTCATGCCGCTGACCTGGGCGAAACCGGGCGGGTGGTAGCCGAGCCGGCGGAGCAGCTCCGCGAAGCGCGGATAGTGCTCCGGCCGGCCGCCCGCCCGCAGGTAGCAGAGGTCGAGGTCGGGGGCCCGGCCGGGCTCGGTCCCGGCCCCGCTCAGGGCGGTGAGCAGCGCGGTCTCCTCGGCCGTGGCCGCCGGGCGGCCGGGGAGCGACCGCCCGTCCGAGACGTCGCCGCCGTCGATCTCGAACCAGTCGGGGACCACCGGGATCGCACCCGTGTGCACGGCTCGGAGCAGTTCCTCCCGCAGGTCGAACGGGGTGAGCGTGCTGCCGTCGGCCGCGGTGACCCGGGCCGTCAGCCGGGGGGTGCCGGACGCGCCGCCGGGTTCGAGCGACGCCCCGGCCGCTGTGACCCCGGGCAGGGCGAGCAGGAGGTCCTCGATCGCGCGGAGGTCGATCCACCGCCCGCCGGAGGGCCGTTCGCGGGGGCCGCGGGGAAGCCGGAGCAGTCCCACGGCGGACGCGACATCGTCCGGCGAGCAGTCCCGGCCCGTCGCGGCGCGGGTCAGGACCAGCTCGACGCCGCGCAGCAGTGCCGCGCACTGCTCGGGTTCCAGGACCCTGGAGTCGCCGTGGACGGACAGCCGGACGGTGTGCGGGTCGGCCCAGCGGACCGACAGGCTGGCTCCGTACTCGTAGGAGGTCTCCGCGGTGGTCGCCCAGCTGATCCGGGAGCCGGGCCGGTCCATGGAGCCAGGCCCGCCCGTCGAGCCGGACCCGTCCGTGGAACCAGGCCGATCTGCGGAGCCGGGCTCGTCCGTGGGGCCGGGCTCGGCCTCGATCAGCTCCCGCCAGCCCTGGGGCGGCGGGATGAAGTTGAAGGCGAGGTCGGTGGAGAGGCAGACGCCTCGGCGGTGTTGGGCCTCGACCCGTTCGCGGATCAGGTCGAAGGGGTCGTACCGGCCGTAGGCGGGGTGCCCCTCGGCCAGGGTCCGCTGCACCTCGGCGGCCGCTTCCAGCAGGCTCCGGCCCTGCCGGCGGAGGGCCACCGGGGAGCGCTGCGCGGTGGCGCACAGCACCCGGCGGAGGTCGGCGTTGTGCCGGTTGTCGAGCGACACGTTGACGGTGCACGCGTCGGTGTCGGCACGCAGGCAGAGCAGTTGGGCGAAAGCGGCGAGGACGACGGCCGAGGGCAGCAGCCCGGTGTGGGCCATGCCGCGGGCGAAGAGGCCGTCCGCGCCGGGCAGGGTGAGCGTGCTCCGGTAGTAGCGGCCCGCCGTCCCTTCGCCCGGAGGGTGGTGCGGGTGCATCCGTGCCGGTGCGTGGGAGAAGTGCCGCCGCAGGTAGTCGAGCGCCCTGGTGCGTTCGGTGTCCTCGCCGGGGTCGGCCTCGCGCCGGGCCTGCTCGGCCGGCTGGATCCCGGGGCGCCGGTGCGGGCCACCGGTGTCCGGGCTGTCCGTCCGTCCGTGCAGCAGGTCGGTGAGCTGCTGGTCCACCACGCCGTGGAACCCGGCGTCCACGGCCACGTTGTCGGCGACCACCGCCAGCCAGCGCCGGTCCTCGGACCGGAGCAGGTGGAACTGCACGAGGAACCGGCCGACCCTGCCGTGGGTGTGCGCGGTGAACACCCGTACCAGGTCGGCCAGGCTCCGCTCGGCGGTGCCGTCCGGAGCGACGTCGACGACCCGCACCGGGGAGCCCGACGGGTGGACCAGCTGCCGCAGTTCTCCGTCGACGACGGCGAGGGAGGTGCGGAGGATCTCGAACCGGTCCTCCAGCGCGTGCACCAGGCGCTGGGCGGCGGCCTCGTCGGTCCCCGCCGGGAGCGGCCGGAGTCCTTCGGCCAGCCCCTTCTCCAGGAACCACTGGAACTTCTGCGCCCTGGTCAGGGGCGCGTCGGCGGGGGCCCGGCCGCTCATGCGGGGCCTCCGGCGGGAGTCGGCCGCGGCGAACCGGCCGGAGCGCCGGCCGCACCGTCGGCCCGTACCGCGGCGGATCCGTCGGCCAGAGCGGACAGTCCGCGGATGGTCGGGGAGCCGATGACGTCACGCACCGTGACCGGGACGCCGGACAGCCGGGTCGCGGCGGTGGCCAGCTGCACCGCCGAGACGGAGTCTCCGCCGAGCGTGAAGAAGTCGTCGTCGATCCCGACCTCGGTGAGTCCGAGCATCTCGCGCCAGAGCGCGGCGAGCGCCGACTCCAGCTCGTCGCGGGGGGCGGTCGGGGAGCCCTGGGCGGCATCGCGCTCCTCGGCGGGGGCGGGCAGCTTCGCCGCGTCCACCTTGAGGTTCGTCGTGAGCGGGATCGCCGGTATCACGGTGATCGAGGCCGGGCGCTGGTACCGCGGCAGCTCCGTCGAGAGCCGCCGGCGCAGGTCGGCCACCAGTTCCCGGTCGCGTCCCGCGCCGTCGGCGGTGCCGACAGGTCCGGAGGCAGGTCCCGAGGCAGGTCCCGAGGCCGGACCGGAAGCCGGTCCGGAGGAGGGGACGACGTAGGCGTCGAGGCGCTTGTCCCCCGCGCCGTCGTCCCGGGCCACCACGACCGCGTCGTGCACCCCGGGGTGCCGGGTGAGCGCGGCCTCGATCTCGCCCGGTTCGATCCGGTAGCCGCGCACCTTGATCTGGCGGTCGATCCGGCCCAGGAAGCGCAGCGCCCCGTCCGGGCCGCGCCGGACGAGGTCACCGGTGCGGTAGAGCGGGGAGCCGGCGCGGTCGTCGGGGTCCGGGACGAAGCGTTCGGCGGTGAGTTCGGCGCGGCCGAGGTAGCCGCGGGTCATGCCGGCTCCGCCGATGTGGAGCTCTCCGCTCTCCCCGTCCGGGACGTCCGCTCCGTCCGGCCCGAGCACCCGGACCCGGACCCGGTCGAGCGGGGTGCCGATCGGGATCATCGTGGCGTCCGGTGCCATGGTCCGGACGTCCTGGTAGGTCGCGAAGCCGGTCGTCTCGGTCGGCCCGTACAGGTGGATCAGCCGCCCCGCGAAGGCCTGCCGCGCGAGGTCCGCCACCTCGGCCCGGATGGAGTCCCCGCCGAACAGGAGGGTGTGCACCCCGGAGAGGTCGGCGAGGTGCGCCGGCTCCAGCAGCCGGAAGACGGGGCTGGTCAGGTGCAGGACGGAGACGGCGTCCCGGTGGACCCGGCGGCAGAGGGTGGTCAGGTCGGTGCCGCCGAAGCTGTAGACGACGCAGGTCGCACCGTTGAGCAGGGGCCCCCAGATCTCGAAGGTGGAGGCGTCGAAGGACAGTGTGGCGAGGGCGGCGACCCGGTCGTCCGGCGCGATGGACACGTAGTCCTGATCGGTCACCAGGTGGACGACGCTCCGGTGCGGAACCAGGACGCCCTTGGGTGTTCCGGTGGATCCGGAGGTGTAGATGACGTTGGCGAGGTCCGGCCGGCCGACGACGGGCGGGTTCCCGGAGGGGTGGTGGGCCGGGTCCTCGTCGAGCAGGACGACGGTCGCCCGGCCCGCGGGGAGCCGGTCGGCGAGCCGGCGCTGGGTCACCAGCACCGGGGCGGCGGTGTCCCGGAGCATGAACTCCAGCCGCTCGGCGGGGTATCCGGCGTCGAGCGGGACGTACGCACCGCCCGCCTTCAGGATGCCCAGCAGCCCGACGATCATCGCCGCGGAGCGTTCGACGCAGATGCCCACGAGCGTGTCGGGCCCGACGCCCGCCTCGCGCAGCCGCCAGGCCAGCCGGTTCGCGCGGGCGTTCAGCTCTCGGTAGCTCAGCTGCCCGTCGTCCGCGACCACGGCCGTCCGGTCCGGGGCGAGCTCCGCATGGTGTTCGAACAGGGCGTGCACGGTGGCCCCCGGCTCGTCCCCGGTCGGTCCGTTGTTCCGCTGGATCACTGGCTGACTCCGTCCTCTCGTGCGCTGACCGGGTCGATGGACACGGCGCCGCGTAATGCGTGTTGATGGGACCGACGCCGACGCCGCGCGGGTGGGCGGGAATCCCGGCGGCCGACGGGTCGCGCGGGTTCCCGTGAAGGTCCGGGTCGGCCGGGACGGAATTGTCAGGTGTCCTCACTCCGGCCGGGCCGGGAGGCGGAAAGGGCCGACCTCGGCGCGTCCGGGAATTCCGTCGGATCCCGTTTTCCGCCGCACCGGGCAAGTGCCGGAACCTCCAGGAGCCTAAGCAATCGGAAGAGGTCCCGCCACCCTCTTCCGGGGAATACCGGCAATCATGCGCTATGTCCGATCCGGCCCCGCTTGCCCAGATCGCCGGAGACACGCCCGGTTGTCCGATGGTCCGTCACATGCCCTCCGGGGAGGCCCTGTCGAGCGCGCTGGAGGATCCGACTCCACTTGTGATCCGATGTGAAAATAGACGGCCAAAACGGGTCAAATGGGGACGCCGGCACCGCGAGATGCAATGTGCCATTGCACATCAACTGCTTGTCATGGACTATGGATCAAGAACCACGACGCCATGGTTCCGGAGCCGACCGGGGGGTTCGCGTATCCGTCGGAGCGTGACGGATACGTGGAACGGGACGCATTCCGCGCATCCCCGCAGGCATTCCCCCGGTCATTCGTGCCCGAGGCCCCGGCGAATTCGCCGAAGCGGCGGCATCAGGTGGGGCATTGCCACTGAATCGATGCACGAACATCGTGGGCTGGACCCGCCCCGTTCCAAAGGAGACCCGTGTCTGAGAACCGATCCTCGGCCCTGATCGTCGGAGCGGACCCGTACCTGATCCGGGCCGCGCTCCGCAACGGAATCGAGCCCGTCGTGGTGTACGGCCCCGGCCTGCGCGACTGGGGGTTCATCGGAATTCCGGACGGGGTCGAGACCGTCTTCGCCGAGGACACCTCCAGCGTGGAGAGCGTGCTGCTCGCGCTGCACCGGGCCGGCCTCGCCGACCGGGACTTCGACTGCGTCCACACCGGGGACGAGTTCGCCCTGGTCACCGTTGCGGCCCTGGGCGAGGTCCTGGGCGCCCCGGTCGCCGTGGACCCGGACACCGCCGTGCGGTTCCGGGACAAGTGGCTGCAGAAGGAGGCGCTCGCCGCGGCCGGCATCGAGGTCACCCGGTCCCGCCTGATCGAGGACGTCCACCACCTGGATCCGGCGAGCGTCGAGGACTTCGACAAGGCGGTCCTCAAGCCGGTCGCCGGTGCCGGCACCCGGAACACCTCGGTCGTCGAGGGCCGCGCCGGGCTGATCGCCCGGTGTGCCGAGCTCCGGCGCGCCGGCATGCCCCAACGGACCTTCGTCCTGGAGGAGTTCGTTGCGGGCGACGAGTGGATCGCCGACGGCGTGGTCTTCGACGGAGAGCTGCGGTTCCTCAGCGTCAGCACGTACGGCGAGCCCTGCCTGAGCACGGTGGACTTCAACCGGGCGCTCCAGGTCGAGGTGTTCGACCCGGTCGCCGACGCCTCCGCCTACGACCTCGCACGCTCGGTCGTGGAACCGGCCCTGCGCGCGCTCGGCCTGCGGCGCGGCACCTTCCACATGGAGCTCTTCCACCAGCCGGACACCGGGAAGCTGGTGTTCGGCGAGTGCGCGGCCCGGACCGGCGGACTGCTCCAACCCGAGCTGGTCGAAGCCAAGTTCGGCGTCGACCTGGCGCTCGCCGGGCTGCGCTGCGCGGCCGGGACCGACCCCCGGATCGAGCCCTCGGTGCGGCCCGACACGATCGGCTCCACCTACCTCAACAACCGTCCCGGCGTCCTGGTCGGCTACCCGACCCCGGCCGAGGTGCGCGCCCTGCCCGGGGTCGAGTACCTGCGACTGGAACTCCCGTACGGCTTCCGCATGGCGGACGCGCTCGCGAGCACCACCGAGGCCGTCGGCCAGGTCGTGCTGAGCGGCCGCACCCGGGAGGAGTTCCGCGAACGCCGCGACTCCCTGACCGCGTGGTTCGACGAGCGGCTGCTGGTCGTGCCCGCGCACGCGAGCTACCCCGAACTGCGCCGGTGGCAGAAGGAGAACTGGCCGGAATCCGCTTCCTCCTTCGGCACCTACTCGGACGACTGAGGCCGACCGCCGCCCGGGCCGCGGACCTCACCCGCGGGACGGCCGCCGCACGCGCCGAACCACTTCCCCCACCGCGTCTCGAAGGACCATCATGCAAAGCCACCACCGCTTGATCCGCTCCTTCCGTCAACTCACCACCGATGCCCTGCCGGCGGAGGCCCCCGTCGTCACGCTCTTCAGCGGAGGGCTCGACAGCAGCTTCCTCCTGCTGCGACTGAAGAACGCCGGGTTCCGGAACGTCCACGCGTTGAGCGTTGACCTCGGCGAGGACGAGACCAGCGAACAGAAACAGCAGATCGCCGACGAGCTGGGGGTCCGGCTGCACGTCGTGGACGGCCGTGGAGCCTTCGCCGACGAGTTCGTGCGGGCGGCCATCGTCAGCCAGGCGGTCTACCTGGGGACCCACCCGGTGAGTTCGACCCTGAGCCGCCCGCTGATCGCCCGGTTCGCCACCGAACTGGCGGAGGAGCTCGGGGCGGCGGCCGTCCTGCACACCGCCAACCGCTCCCAGAACACCATGCGCAGACTCAACGGCGCCCTGGAACTGCTGGGCTTCGACGGCGCCTACGGCAGCCCGTACGACCTCGACCCGGTGGGCCGGGAGGTCAAGATCCAGGAGCTGAAGGAGGCCGGCCTCGCCCGGATGAGCGAGCGCGTCGTGAGCGGCGACTCGAACCTCTGGTGCCGCGAGTTCGAGTCCGGGCTCCTGGACGACCCCGAGCAGCACGCGGTGCCGGAGCAGATGTTCCGGTGGAGCGCGCGCCGACCTGCGGTCACCGAGGACGGCGTCGAGGTGCGGTTCGAGGGGGGTACGCCGGTGGCGGTCGACGGCACCCGCCTGCCGCTGGTGCCGCTGATCGACCAGCTGAACCGGCGGGTCGGCGCCTTCGGCCTCGGGCGGTACAGCGGCCTGGAGCACCTCGCCGGCGGCGAGAAGGTGCTGGAGATCCGGGAGATGCCGGCCGCGTGGCTCCTGCTGCGCAGCTACCGGCACCTCGAGTCGGCGGTGCTCTCGGCCGAGACGATCCGCGAGAAGATGCACCTCGAACAGCTGTGGGTGCGGGAGGCGCTGGAGGGCCGCTGGTTCGGCGAACTGCGGGCGGCCACCCAGTCGTTCATGGACTTCTGCGCCCGGCCGGTGACGGGCTCGGTGCGCTGGCGGCTCACGCCCGGCGGGGCCGAGACCCGGGCCATCGAGGCCGACCGGCCGGTCTACCTGCGCGATCGGGAGAGCTGGGAGCAGCAGTCCGTGAGGGCGGAGCTCGCCGTGCTGGCGGGGGCCTGATGCGCGGCCCGTACCGTCCCGCTCCCCCGCCGTCGGCCCGCCATGGGAGCGGCGGGCCGACGGCGGGGGGCGAAGGCCGTCAGCCGCCGAGGAGGTCCCAGGCCAGCAGGCCGGCACCGAGGCAGCCCGCCGTCTCCCCGAGTGCCGCCGGCACGATCTCCGGCATCCGCTCGAAGGCGAGCCGCTTCCCGACCGCCGCGCGCAGCGGTTCGAACAGGGTGTCCCCGGCCTCGGCCAGCCCGCCTCCGATGATCACGGTGCCCGGGTCGAGCAGGGTGAGGCAGGTGACGAGACCGTCGGCGAGCGCGGCCAGGGCGTCGTCCCAGACCGTCCGGGCGCGGCTGTCGCCGGCCTCCAGCGCCCGGACGCAGTCCGCCGCGTCGGCGGCCGGTCGGCCCGAGGCCGCGGCCCAGGCCCGTCCGACGGCCGAGGCCGAGGCGTACTGCTCCAGACAGCCGCGCCGGCCGCAGGGGCAGGCGGCGCCTCCGGGCCGGACCACGATGTGGCCGATCTCGCCGCCGGCGCCGTGGGCGCCCGCCTCGATCCGTCCGCCGAGGGCGATCGCGCCCGCGATGCCGGTGCCGATGGCCAGGAAGAGGAACTGTTCGGTGCCCCGGCCGGCGCCGATCCGCTGCTCGGCGAGTCCTCCGGTGCGGACGTCGTGGCCGAAGGCGACCGGCACGCCGCCCAGGCGGTCGGCCAGCAGCGCGCCGAGCGGGAGGTCGTGCCAACCGAGGTTGGCCGCGAACACGACGGTGCCCGTGCCGACGTCGACGATGCCGGGCACGGCGACGCCCACCGCGGCCGCGGGCCGGCCGAAGCGGCGCTCGCCGTGGGCGCGCATTTCGGCGGCCGCCTCGAGCACCGATTCCACGACGGTGTCGGTGCCGCGTTCGCGAGGGGTTTCCCGGCGGGCCTGGTGAAGTAATTCTCCGCTGCTTCCGATCAGGGCGGACTTGATTCCGGTACCGCCCACATCAAGGGCTATGACGTGTTTCATGGGGGATGAGTATGGAGCATGCTCGGACGAGCTGGCAAACGTCCTGGAAAACGACCCGTAAAAGCCTCGTCGGTGCGCGCCCGCCGTTTTGTCCGGCAGGCCGGAAGAGTGGGAGCCTCCTGTGATCCTGACGGGACCAGAAATCGTTGAATCCGCCCGCGACGGCAGGATTTCCATATCCCCGTTCAACCGGGACCAGGTGAACCCGAACAGCTACAACGTCTGCCTCGGGGAGACGCTGATCACCTACACGGACAGCGTCATCGACGCGTACCGGCCCAATCGGACCGACGCCACCAAGATCGACTCCAGCGGCTTCGTGCTGGAGCCCGACCAGCTCTACCTGGGGCACACCGTGGAGGAGGTCGGATCCGACGTCTTCGTGCCCCTGCTCTTCGGGCGCTCCTCGGTCGGCCGGCTCGGGCTCTTCGTGGAGATCACCGCCCCGATCGGGGACATCGGCTTCCACGGCCAGTGGACCCTCATGCTGTCCGCGGTCCGACCGCTGCGGGTGTATCCCGGGATGAAGATCGGGCAGATCATGTTCTTCGACACGCTCGGCGATATCGAGCCCTATTCCGGGAAGTACCAGGGCGCGGTCGGACCGCAGGAATCGCGCTACTGGCGGGACAAGTTGGGGCAGCTGTGATCCTCACCCGGGCGGAAATAGCCAGGTCGATCGACTCCGGTGACATCGTCATAGAGCCGTTCGACCCCCGAAGGATTTCCCCGAACGCCTACGACTGGCGACTCGGCGACACCATCCGGGTGTGCGAGTCCGAACTCGACGCGGCGCATTCCACGGAGTTCGAGGAGCGCACCATCCCGCCGGACGGCATGGTGCTGCTGCCGGGCAGGCTCTACCTCGGGGTCACCCACGAGCGCACCCATTCCGAGCGTTTCGCGCAGATGATCAACGGTGACCGCACGGTGGGCGCGCTGGGCGTCTGGGTGCACGTCTCGGCACCGCTCGGCCACGTCGGCCACGCCATCCGGTGGACGCTCGAGATCCGCGTGGTGCGCCCGGTGCGGATCTATCCGGGGATGACCTTCGGGAAGATCATCTTCCTCAAGACCCTCGGCGCGGAGGCCAGTTACCAGAGCATGGGCCGGAAGTACACCCGGACCAGCGGCATCGACACGTCGCGACTGTACGAGGAGCTCGCGTGAACGTCCTCACCGGGATCGACCTCCCCCCGGACAGCCCCGGCGGCAGCGTCGAGCTGCTGCGCGACCTGTACGGCGGGCCGGAACCGCTCATCCCCGCCGACGTCTTCATGCTCGCCCCGCAGGACCGGCAGGCGCCCGACACCTCCGGTTCACCGGCCCTGCTCACGGTGCCGGGCAAGACGGTGTCGGGGCCGGCGTTCTGGGCCTACGTGGACCGGCTCGGCGCCGCCGTCCGGGACAGGTACCCCGCCGCCGACCACGACGTGCTGCACCTCCAGCACCTGGCCTTCGGCGCGACGGCCGCCCTGCAGCAGGTCTTTCCCGACCGGCCGAGCATCGCGCTGGTGCACGGCACCGACCTGCTGTTCGCCGAGGACCACCCGACCCAGGCCGTCGTCCTGCGGGAGACCGCGGCATCGGCCGACGCGATCGTCGTCCCCACCCGGGCGATGGCGGACCGGCTGCGCCGGATCGCCCCGGTCCCGTCGGACCGGATCGTCCACATCCCCTGGGGCGTCCCCGACCGGCTGCTGGCCGGCCGGCCCACCGGGCCGGGCCACCGCGCGGAGCGCGAAGCGGGCGTCCTGCGGGTGCTCTACGCGGGTCGGCTCACCGCCGAGAAGGCCACCTCCGGCCTGATCGCGGCGGTGGCCTCGCTCCCCGGGGTGGAGCTCTCCGTGGCCGCTCCCCCGGCGGAGTTCGCGGCCCTGGCCGCACGCTCCGACCTGTCGCGGGTGCGCCGCCTCGGCTGGCTGTCCCGGGAGGACCTGTGGCGCGCGTTCGGCGGACACGACCTCCTGATCGTCCCCTCGCTCCGGCTGGAGGCGTTCGGGCTGGTGACCATCGAGGCGCAGGCGTGCGGCCTGCCGGTCGCCTACCAGCCCGTGCCGGGCCTGACCGAGGTGCTCGGCCGCTCCGCGCTCCCGGTCGACTTCGGGGACTTCACCGCGCTCCGGGGCCGCATCGAGGAGTTCCTCCGCTCGCCGGAGCGGCTGGACGACCTGGCCGCGGCCGGCCTGGTCAACAGCGGGCGCTTCCCGCTGTCGCGGACCGCCGGCGACCTGGCCGAACTCTCCCGCCGGGTCGCGCGTTGACGCCCCGGCCGACCACCGCGGCCCCTGCGCCCACCGGCGGGCCGGAGCGGGACCGGGGCGACGGCCCGCGGTCCGCGGACTGCGTGTTCTGCGCCATCGTCGGGGGCCGGCTGCCCGCCGCCGTCGTCCACGAGGACGAACGGACCATCGCCTTCCTCGACATCACCGCGGTCATGGACGGGCACACCCTGGTGATCCCCAAGCGCCACGCCGCCGACCTCTGGGAGATCACCCCGGAGGACGCCGCCGCCGTGATGGCCACCGTCCACCTGATGGCCGGGCGGATCCGGGACGTGCTGGCGCCGGACGGCCTGACGCTGTTCCAGGCGAACCGGGACGCGGGCTGGCAAGACGTGTTCCACCTGCACGTCCACCTGGTGCCCCGGGCGGCCGGGGACCACCTCCACCGCCCCTGGAAGGCCGACCCGGTGCCGCTGGAGCGGCTCGCCGTCACCCGCGCCCGCCTCTCGGCACCGTCCCCCGACCACCCGGACCGGACCGCGGTGTGACGGCTCCCCGACCAGCTCGATCCCGTCGGGCCAGAACGTGAAAGGCCTTGTGTGCGCGCCGACCTCTCCATCCTCCGAGACCGCTCCTTCCTGCTGCTGTTCTCCGCCCGGTCTGTCTCCCTGCTGGGTGACGCCATCGCACCGGTGGCGCTCGCCTTCGCCGTCCTCGGAATGCCGGACGGCTCGGGTTCGACCCTCGGGATCGTCGCCGCCGCCCGGATCGCCGCCCAGGTCGCGTTCCTGCTGTACGGCGGTGTCCTGGCCGACCGGCTGCCGCGGCACCGGGTCATGGTCGGGGCGGACCTGACCGCGGGTCTCGCCCAGGGAGCGGTCGCGGTCCTGGTACTGACCGGGACGGACTCCCTGGCGGGACTGGTCGTCCTGTCGATGGTCAGCGGCGCCGCCAGCGCGCTGTTCACCCCGGCGTCCCGGAGCGTCACGGTGCAGCTCGTGCCCGCCGAGAAGATCCAGTCCGCCAACGCGCTGGTCCAGCTGTCGATGAACGCGGGCAGCATCGGCGGCGCGGCGCTCGCGGGCGTGCTGGTCGTCCTGCTCGGCGCCGGCTGGGCACTGGTGGTGGACGCGGCGACGTTCCTGGTGTCCGCGGTGCTCCTCGCCGGAGTCCGGCTGACCGGCACGGCGGACCAGCCGTCGCCCACGGAGGAAGGGATCTTCTCCCAACTCAGGCACGGGTGGCGAGAGTTCACCGAACGGACCTGGCTGTGGGCGGCGGTGGCACAACTCGCGCTGGTGAACGTGTGCATCGGCGCCGGCTTCATCGTGCTGGGACCGGTCGAGGCCGAGGCGCACCTCGGCGGCGCCTCCGGATGGGCCGCCGTCCTCACCGCGCAGGCGGTCGGCTTCGTGGCGGGCAGCCTGCTGGCCATCCGGCTGCGGCCCCGCCGGCCCCTGCGGGCCGCGGTGCTGTTCACCCTGGGGATCGTGCCGTCCCTGGTCGCGCTGGCCTGCGCCGCGCCGGTCGCCGTCACCGCCGGCGCGATGTTCGTCACCGGCCTGTGCATGAGCCTCAACGACGTCACCTTCCTCACGGCACTGCAGAAGCACGTGCCGGAGGAGTCGATGTCCCGGGTGATGTCCTACGACGCCTTCGGCTCGTTCGTCTTCCTCCCGCTCGGCCTGGCGGTCGCCGCCCCGATCGCGGACCGGGTCGGCAGCGGCGCCGTCTTCCTGGGCGCGGCCTGCCTGGTCGCCGCGACCGCGGGCATCGTGCTGGCCGTCCCGGGGGTCCGCACCCTGCCGTACGAGCCGCAGGCCGCGGCGGGGGCGGACCGTCCGCAACAGGCTTCGGCAGCAGTGCCGGCATCCGTCCGTACGACCAAGGAGGACCAATGACCGACGACACCCGGGAGCAGGGCACGCGCGGTTCCGTGGCGGCACCGGAAGCCGCCGGGCCACCGCGCGACACGCTCCAGGAGACCTTCGCCCGGATCTACGCCAGCGGAGCCTGGACCCTGACCGAGGACAGCGGGGCCGACGACGACGAATCCCGCTCCGGCCTCGGGTCGAACCTGGCCCAGACGGCCGCGCTGCGTGCCGAACTGCCGTCCCTGCTCGCCGAGCTCGGCGTCCGGAGCCTGCTCGACGCGCCGTGCGGGGACTTCTTCTGGATGTCCAGGGTCGACCTGGGCGTCGACCGCTACCTCGGTGCCGACATCGTCCCCGCGGTGGTCGAGCGCAACCGGGCGCGCTTCGCCCGCGCCGACCGCGAGTTCCGGGTCCTCGACCTCACCCGCGACCCGCTGCCGGAGGTCGACCTGGTGTTCTCCCGCGACTGCCTGGTGCACCTCGGAGACGACGACGTCCACCGCGCGCTGGACAACATCCGGCGCAGCGGCTCGACCTACCTGGCGACGACCACCTTCACCGGGCGGGCCGGGAACGAGGCCGCCACCGAAGCGGGCGGCTGGCGTCCGCTCAACCTCCGGCGGGCCCCGTTCCTGCTGCCCGAGCCCTTCCGGGTGCTCGACGAGCAGTGCACCGAGGTCTACGCCACCGAGGAGGACGGCAGGCGGGTCGAGCACCGCTTCGCCGACAAGTCGATCGGGGTGTGGCGGATCGCCGACCTCTAGACCTGCCGTCCCACCCGTCTTCCCGGTCCGCCCGCGGACCGCCGCCCCCTCAGCCCCACAACGAAGGAGAACCCTTGCCCCAGGACCAGCCCTCGGCCCTGATCGTCGGCACGGACCCGTACGCGATGCGCGCCTGCCTCAGGAACGGCATCACGCCGTACGTGGTGCACGGCCCGCACCTGGCGGACTGGGGCTACCTGAAGCTCCCGGACGGGGCCGTGGGGATCTTCGCCGAGGACCCGACGAGCATCGAGAGCGTCCTCCTCGCCCTGCGCCGGACCGGCGCCGCCGAGCGGGAGTTCCGCTTCCTCCAGACCTCCGACGAGGAGGCCCTGGTCACCGTCGCGGCCCTCGCCCGGGTCCTGGACCTCCCGACGGCCGTGGCCGCGGACATCGCCCCGAACTTCCGGGACAAGTGGCTGCAGAAGCGGGCCGTCGCGGCGGCCGGCCTGGACGTCGGCGCCTCGCAGGTCATCGAGGACATCCACCACCTGGATCCGTCCGCCCTCGCGGACTTCGACAAGGCGGTGCTCAAGCCCATCGCCGGGGCGGGCACCCGGAACACCTCGGTCGTCCGGGGGCTGTCCGAGCTGATCGACACCTGCGCCGAGTACCGGCGCCGGGGCGTTCCGCAACGCACCTTCGTCCTGGAGGAGTTCACGCCGGGCGAGGAGTGGATGGCGGACGGCGTGGTCTTCGACGGCGAACTCCGGTTCCTCAGCGTGGGCACCTACGCGGAGCCGTGCCTGACCGCCGTCGACGCCAACCGGGTGCTCCAGCTGGAACGCTTCGACCCGACCGAGGACGCGGACGCCTTCGCCCTGGCGCGGCCGGTCGTGACGGAGGCGCTGCGGGCCCTCGGCCTGCGGCGCGGGGTGTTCCACATGGAGCTGTTCCGCCGGCCCGACACCGGCGGGCTCGTGTTCGGCGAGTGCGCCGCCCGCACCGGCGGCGGGCTGATCTCCGAAGCGGTGGCGTTCAAGTTCGGCGTGGACCTGGGCGAAGCCGCCATCCGGTGCGCGGAGGGGATCGAGCCGACGATCGAACCGACCGTCCGTCCGGAGAGCGTCAGCACCCTCTTCCTCGCCAACCGGCCCGGTGTCCTGGTCGGCTATCCCTCACTGGAGCAGATCCGGGCCCTGCCCGGTGTCGAGCACGTGCGGCTGGACCTCCCGTACGGCTTCCGGACGGGGGACACGGTGCAGGACACCACCCAGGGGGTCGGGCAGGTCATGCTGAGCGGGCGCACCCGGGAGGAGGTGCGCAGCCGGCGCGAGTTCCTGACCCGGTGGTTCGACGAGCGCCTGGTGGTCGTGCCCGCCCACGCGACGTACCCGGAACTGCGGAGCTGGCAGCGGGCCAACTGGCCGGAGACCGCCTCGGACTTCCGCACCTACGCGGAGCCCGAGCGGCAGCGCTGACCCGCTCGGCCCGGTTCGTCAGGCAGTGAGCCGGATCCTCCGCGGAGGATCCGGCTCACTGCCCCCGCGGAGGTCGCAACGGCCGCCCGCCCGGGGTGTCGCCTACGGGTGGGTGTTCTTGACCGTGGGCTGCGTCTTCTGGTTGTAGATCTCCTTGCCGTCCGCGTTGTAGGCGTGGACGTAGGGAGCCGGGGGGAAGTTCGCGTCGGCGCCGGTGGAGACGGCCGCGGTGTAGGCGAACGCGCCGCCCGCCATGACGGCCGGGTACTCCGTCGAGTCGTCGCCGTAGCTGATGGTGACCTTGGCGACGTCGGCGGTGTAGTGCCCGGCGCCCAGCGAGAGGAACTGCCCGGCACCGGTCGGCGTGCTGAAGCTGTCGAAGAACTCGACCAGGTGACCGGTGCCCCACAGGCGGTCGTTGATGAACGTCGCGGGCGAGGACATGCTGGTGCCCTTGTCGCCCTTCGACTCGCACTGCACGTACTGGCCGGCGGAGTCGACGGCGATGACCACGCCGTCGATGTCCGACGAGGCGACGGGAGCGCGGACCCCGATCACCGCCTGGTACTGCGAAGCCTCGGAGCCCAGGCAGGAGGCCAGGATCCCGGCGACGGTCCCGGCGTCGATCGGGGTCGTCGTCGTGCTGGTGACGGTGGAGGCCGCCGGGGTGGCAGTCGCTCCGGTCGCGGCCGAGCCGCCGCCGGAGGCCGGGGCGGCAGGCACGGCAGGGGCGGCCGGCGCGGCGGCGGGCTTGCTCTGGGCCGTGGGGGTGGCCGTGGGGGTGCCGGTCGCGGCGGTGGCCATTCCCCCCGCGGTCGCGATGGCCGCGGCGGTGGCGGTGATGATCATGATCGGGCGGATACGCATGAATCCGTGTCCCTTCCTGCGGGCGTCCGGTTGATGCCCGCGCCCCTGTACGCCTCCCGATGCCCGAGCGGTCGCACCCCGCACATGTGATCCAGGTCATAGGTCGTCGATGTAACCCTGGGACGGCGCTCGTGCGTACAGGGCGGGAGGCTCCACCCAGGACGCACGGCTGACCCGCCGTGGCCGAGGAGTGCTCCCTCGCGCACCGCCCGTGCCGCGAGCTGACGGACAGCCCCGGAGGAGAGGCCCTTGATGACGCCACAGGAGTTCGACGCGTTCTACGCGGCGTCCTTCTCCCGCCTCACCGGGCAGCTCTACGCGATAACCGGCAACTGGTCCGAAGCCCAGGACGTGGTCCAGGAGGCCTTCATCCGCGCCTGGGACCGCAGGCGCACCTTCGACCCCGGCAACGCCCCGGAGGCATGGATCCGGACCACGGCCCGGCGGCTGGCCCACTCCCGCTGGCGGCGCCTCGCCCGGGGCCTGCATCTGGCCGGACACCACCACCGCCACGAACCGTCCACCGTCGAGCCGCCCACCGAGGAGCACCTGATGCTGGTCACCGCGCTCCGCGACCTACCCGAAGCACAGCGGATCGCCCTGGTCCTGCACCACATGTGCGACCTCTCCATCGAGCAGGTCTCGGCCGAGACCGGCGCCGGCATCAGCACCGTCAAGAGCCGCCTCGCCCGCGGCCGGACCGCGCTCGCGGCCAGACTCTCCGACCGGACCCCGACCAGCGAGGAAGGAAAGCTCCGTGTCTGACCCCGTCCACGACAGCCTCGACGACCGGCTGCGGCTGCTCGGCACGCAGATGCCGGCACCGACCCTGCCCGCTGCGGAGATCCGCAGACGCGCCGACCGGCGCCGCCACCGCCGACACGCCCTCGGCGCGACCGCGGCCTGCGCCGCGGCGGCCCTGTGCCTGACCCTCCCGTCCGTGCTGAACCCGCCGGGGCCACAACACCCACCGGCACCACAGCAGGGGCCGGCCGCCACAGGCACCCCCTCCGTGCCTGCCTCCCCCCACCCCCCGGCGGCTTTCACCGTCACCAGCACGACGACGACCCCGATCGAGGCCGGGGCCGTCGCCGAGATCCTGGGCTCCTGCCTGGGTTCCGAGGCTTCGCAGTACCAGGCGGTGATCGGGGTCCGCGCTCCCGCCGCCTCCTCGGACACCGACGGCGTGGTCGTCGCCGTCGACTCCGCCGGCCAGTACGCGCAGTGCGAGTCGAAGGGCCGGACCGGGCACAGCATCTCCCTCCCGCCGACGTTCATCAACGACCGTCTGTGGGGCGCCGGCCACCTGGTCGAGTTCTTCGACAGCTTCAACGCCCCGACCGGTGCCGGGCAGGTCCTCTCACTGGGCGCCGGGCACTACACCGCCGACGTCGCCAAGGTCACCATCAGCTACGGCGACGACCCGACGCAGTACCCGGCCGTCATGGCGGGCGGCGCGTTCGCCTACACGGCTGCCATCTCCACCGGCCCCGACGCGAACGCCTTCCCCCCGACCCCCTACGTCCACGCCTACAACGCGGACGGCAAGGAGATCTACAACCAGAGGACGCAGCCCACGGCCAAGGACACCCACCCGTAGGCGGTGCCCCAGGACCTCAGCCGAGTCGCTTGAGCATCTTGACCGAGGTCGTCTCGTAGCCGAGCGACTCGTAGAGGCCGCGCGCGCCCGTGTTGAACCCGAAGACGCTGAGCCCGAGGGTATGGGCGCCCTGCGCCCGGGCGTACTCCTCGCCGAGGAGCATGGCCCTTCGCCCGAGGCCCAGCCCGCGCTTGTCGGCGTCGATCGCGATGTCCCAGACCCACCAGGAGCCGGCGTCCTCGCTCGTGTCCGGTCCGATCCAGAGGTGGCCGACGGTGGCCCCGGCGGCATCGACCACGTCGAAGACCGCGTGCCCGGGGCTCGGTGCACCGGAGGGGAAGTAGCGGGCCATGCTGTCGGCCGCGTGCCGGCCGGCGTCCTCGGGCGTCTGCCCCGCAGCGACGAGGTCCTTGGCGTACTCGGCCCGGCTGCGATCGAGCCAGGCGGGCAGGAGTCGGGCGTCCATGGGGCGGAGGGTCGTAGACATCGGGCCAGCCTGCCACACTGCCGGCGCTGGAGCACTCCCGTTCCCGTCCAGGCGTTGCGACCAACCGTCAGCAGCGCGAACCCCGCCCGTTGTGGCAGCAGTTCGGGGGTCGGCGACCGGACGGGGGGTCAGTGGCGGTTGCCGAGGGCGAAGAGCAGGATGACGAAGCCGGCGAACAGGTGGGTGCCCAGGATGTAGATCCCGGCGCGGATGAGCATGGCCTTGCGCCGCTTCTTCTCGTCGCCGGTGGCGCTGCTCATGGTCGGTACTCCTGGGGTCGGGTCGTGGGGCGGTCGTGGCGGGGCCTCGGGCGGATGCGCGGGCGCCGGGCGGTCATCGGTCCGTTCCCTTTCGTACCGTGGCCTCCGCCAGGACTCCGGTGGTCCGCAGCTCGGTGCGGGCACGGGCGATGGCGTCCGGTGTCCGGGCGAAGACCCGCCCCTGCCGCTGGAGGGTGTCCAGGACGCCGAGGGCGTCCAGGGTCCGCCGGTGGCCGTCCGGCACCCCCGCGGCCAGGACGAGGATGCCGCGCCGTTCCAGCTTGCCGATCGCGTCGCCCAGCGCCAGGGCGCCCGTGGAGTCGATCGCGGTGACGTGGGACAGGCGCAGGATGACGGCCTTGACGTCGGTGGTCTCGGCGAGTTGGAGCAGGAAGCGGTGTGCGGCCGCGAAGAACACCGGCCCGTCTATCCGGTAGGCGACGATGTGCTCGGCGAGCAGCGCCCGCTCCTCCTCGTGGTGGTCGGCCGGGGCCAGGCCGTCGTGCAGCGGCACCTGCTGGAGCCGCGCGGACCGCGCGACCTGGCGCAGGGCCAGGATCCCGGCGACGGCCAGGCCGACGACGACGGCCGTGACCAGGTCGAAGGCCAGGGTCGCGGCGGCGGTGAGCGCCAGAACGGCGGCCTCGCCGCGTCCGCTGCGGGCCAGCGCCCGCAGCGACGCCACCTCGACCATCCGGACCGCGGTGGCGATCAGGACGCCCGCGAGCGCGGCCAGCGGGATGCCCTCGACGAGCGGGGCCGCGGCGAACACGACCACCGCGAGCACGGCGGCGTGCACCAGGGCGGCCAGCCGGGAGACGGCGCCGGAGCGGACGTTGACGGCGGTACGGGCGATCGCGCCGGTGGCGGCGACGCCACCGAACAGCGGGGCGACCAGGTTGGCCACTCCCTGGCCGAACAACTCCCGGTCGCTGTCGTGCCGTTCGGAAGCACTCATCGCGTCCGCGGCGGTCGCCGACATCAGCGACTCCAGCGCCGCCAGCGCGGCGACCGCGAGGGCGGCGGTGACCAGGTGCGGCACCGCGCCGGGGTCGAGGAAGCCCAGCGACGGCAGCGGCAGACCGGCCGGGAGGTGGCCGATGGTCGCCACGTCCAGGTGGGCGAGGTCGGCCACCGCGGTCGCGGCGGCGACGGCGAGCAGCGAGAACGGGATGCCGGGGCGCAGCCGTGCGCCGACGAGCATCACCGCGGCGACGGCGAGCGCCACGGCGGGCGCGGCCGGGTGCGGGTGGCGGGCGAAGTCGGCGAGGGCCTGTCCGGCGACGGCCACGACGTTCTCGGCGTCGCCCTTGGTGACGCCGAGGGCGGCGGGCACCTGCTGGAGTCCGATCACGCCGGCGATGCCGAGGGTGAAGCCCTCGACGACCGGCGCGGGGACGTAGGCCATGAAACGGCCGGCCCCGCCGAGGGCGAGGGCGACCAGCAGCAGGCCGGCGATCAGGCCGACGGTGAGGACGCCGGAGGTGCCGTACCGGTGCACGATCGGCACCAGGACCACGGTCATGGCGCCGGTCGGTCCGCTGACCTGGAGGTTGGAGCCGCCGAACACCGCGGCCAGCGCCCCGGCGACCACGGCGGTGGCCAGCCCGGCCTCGGCCCCCGCGCCGGAGGCGACGCCGAAGCCCAGCGCGAGCGGCAGTGCGACGATCGCCACCGTCAGACCGGCCACCAGGTCCTTGCGCGGCGAGCGCCCCATGGCGGCGAGGACCGCGCGGTTCGGCAGCACGGCCCGGACCCGCCCGGCGGCCCGGCCCGCGAGGGTGGCCCGTGCGGCGCTCACGCTGTCGTCTCCGCCGCGTCCGGGAGCCCGGCCGAGCGCAGTTCGGCGAGCAGCGTCCCCTGGTCCGCGATCATCTCGGTGAGGATGCGGCGCGCGGCCCGCAGCAGCTCCGCGACGTCCGGCGTGCTCAGCGCGTAGACCACGGTGTTGCCCTCGCGGGTGGCCGTGACCAGGTTGCTGCGGCGCAGGACGGAGAGCTGCTGGGAGAGGCTGGACGGCTCGATCTCGATCGACGCGAGCAGCTCGCGCACCGGACGCGGACCGTCCTGGAGCAGTTCCAGCACGCGGATGCGCGCCGGGTGGCCGAGCGTGCGGAAGAACTCCGCCTTCGCCTGGTAGAGCGGGACGGCCATGCTCAGTCCTCTTCCTGTTCCTCGGCGGTGTGCTCGATCTCGATGCCGTGCTGGGCGGCGATCCGCAGCAGCTGTGTGACGCGTCCGGCGTACGCCTGCGCGCTGTCCTCGTCACCTGCCGTCCGAGCCTCGGCCCGCTGCCGGCGGGCCTCGTCGAGCTGCTCGCGAAGCTCCTGGTCGAACACGTCGCTCATGCGCCCCTCCTCGCCGCCGGCGCTGCCGCGCGCGACCGCATCTCTGCCGAGTACAGGGCAGCATCATCTATGCACTTGAAGAATTCTTCAAGTTGCGACTTCTGCACATCGATCTCCACCCGGCCCGGGGACGCGGTGTTCGACAGCGGCCCCGGCCGCTCCACGCGCCGTCGGCGGCGGAGCGTGGAGCGGCCGGGGCCGGCGGACCGTGCTACGGGCGAGGGGTCAGGCGACGGCTCCGGCCGGGGCGGGCGCGCTCGCGCGGTGCGGGGTCGAAGTCGGGGCCGGGGGCAGCGGCTTGGTGCGTCCGGCCCGCACGCCGTTGCCGATGATGACGATCTCGGCGAGCTCGTGGACCGCGACGACGGCGGCGAGGCCGAGGACGCCGAGGAGGGCGAGCGGCATCAGACCGACGATGACCGCCAGGGACAGGCCGACGTTCTGGAGCATGATCCGCCGTGCGCGGCGGGCGTGGTCCAGGGCCTGGGGCAGGTGGCGCAGGTCCTCGCCCATGAGCGCGACGTCGGCGGTCTCGATGGCGACGTCGGTGCCCATCGCCCCCATGGCGATGCCGAGGTCGGCGGTGGCCAGGGCGGGGGCGTCGTTGACGCCGTCGCCGACCATCGCGGTCGGGCGGAGGGTGCGGAGCCCGCCGATGATGCGGGCCTTGTCCTCGGGGCGCAGGTCCGCGTGCACGGTGTCGATGCCGGCCTCGGCGGCGAGGGCCCGGGCGGTGCGTTCGTTGTCGCCGGTGAGCATCACCACGGTCAGGCCGCGGGCGCGGAGGCGGTCGACGACCTCGCGGGCCTCGGGGCGCAGTTCGTCGCGTACCGCGATCGCGCCGATCACCGTCGCGTCGTCCTCGACGAGGACGGCGGTGGCGCCGGAGTCCTGCATCGCGGTGACGGCTTCGGCCAGCGGGCCGGGCTCGATCCAGCCGGGGCGCCCGAGCCGGACGGGGCGGCCGTCCAGCCGGCCGGTGAGGCCGGCGCCGGTGACCGCCTCGACGTCCGTGGCGACGGGCACGCCGGGGGCGGCGGCCAGGACGGCCTCGGCCAGGGGGTGTTCGCTACGGGCCTCCAGCGCGGCGGCCACGGCGAGGACGGTGTCGCGGCTGTGGCCGTCCAGGGTGGCGACGCGGACGACGGCGGGCCGGTTGCGGGTGAGGGTGCCGGTCTTGTCGAGGGCGACGGCGCGTACGGCGCCGAGGGCTTCGAGGGCGGCTCCGCCCTTGACCAGGACGCCGAGCCTGCCGGCCGCGCCGACGGCGGCGACCACAGTGACGGGTACGGAGATGGCGAGTGCGCACGGGGAGGCGGCGACCAGGACGACCAGCGCCCGCTCGATCCAGGTGGCCGGATCGCCCAGCAGGGAGCCGACGAGGGCGATGAGGGCGGCGGCGACCATGATGCCGGGCACCAGGGGCTTGGCGATCCGGTCGGCGAGGCGCTGGCCGGCGCCCTTGCGGGCCTGTTCGGCCTCCACGATCCGGACGATCCGGGCCAGCGAGTTGTCCTCGGCTGTGCTGGTGACCTCGACCTCCAGCACGCCGGTGCCGTTGATCGCGCCCGCGTACACCTCGCTGCCCGGACCGGCCTCGACGGGGACGGACTCACCGGTGATGGCGGAGACGTCCAGGGCGGTGCGGCCGGCGCGGACGGTGCCGTCGGTGGCGATCCGTTCGCCGGGCCTGACCACCATCGTGTCGCCGATGCGCAGTTCGGCGGGCGCGACGGTCCGCTCGGTGCCGTCGCGCAGCACGGTCGCCCGTTCGGGCACCAGGTTCAGCAGGGCGCGCAGGCCGCGGCGAGTCCGGGCCAGGGACCAGGCCTCCAGGCCCTCGCTGACGGAGTAGAGGAAGGCCAGCATGGCGGCCTCGCCGACCTCGCCGAGGAGGACCCCGCCCACGGCGGCGATCGTCATCAGCGTGCCGACCCCGACCTTGCCCTTGGCCAGGCGGCGCAGCGTGGCGGGTACGAAGGTCCAGGCGCCGACGACGAGGGCGAGCGCGTTCAGCGCGTTCACCGCGGTGTCGGACGCGCCGGACCGGTCGGTGATCAGTCCGGCCAGCAGCAGGACGCCGGCCACGGCGGCGGCCCGCAGCTCGCCGACCTCCCAGAGCTTCTCCGGTTCGCGCTCCTCCCCTCCCTCCACGGTCTTCCTGTCGTCGCCGCAGCCGCAGGCGTCGCTCATCGGCCGGCCCCGGTGCTGTCCGGGGCGGGCGCCGCCGGGGTGCCGTAGATCGGGCAGAGGTCGACGGCCTCGCCGGTCGCGGCGAGCAGCTGCTCGGCCGAGGCCAGCAGGTCCAGCAGTTCCGGGCGGGCCAGGAAGTACAGGGAGGCCCGGCCCTGGGGGCGGGAGTCGACCAGGCCGCAGTCCCGCAGGCAGGCCAGGTGCGCCGAGACCGTGGACTGGGCCAGGCCCACGCAGCCGACCAGGTCCACGACCTTGGCCTCGCCCCGGGCCAGGCGCAGCAGGATCGCGAGGCGGGCCGGGTCGCCGAGCGAGCGGAACAGGGCCACCGCTGCCGAGGGCGCGCCGCACGAGGTGGTGGCCGGGGACCCGGCCGCCGGGCTATTCATCGTCATGGAGCGATGATAGCTGTCGATGCCGATGTCATCGCTCCAGACGGGCTGTCGCGGCCCGGTTCGACCGCGACCGCATCCGGGAGCGGACGCCGGAGAGACAGGTCGTCGCCGTCGCCACGGGCGGCCACGGCGGCCGCTTGGGGCGCGGGGACGCCGTCCACGCCCTCCCCCGGCACCGCACGACACGTCCTGCGCGAACCCGCCAGCCCCACCCCCCTCTCCCAGCCAGGCGTCCCCCGACACCCGTCGCGCGCGGTCGGCGGTCCGACCATCACCCCACGTCAGCGCAGCACTTAGGCGACCCTCGGTCGACGGCCCGTCCGCCCGGCCCCGGAACCACTCGCGACCCACCAGAACACCACACCCCACGCCTCGCCGAAAACACGGAGGGAAATGACCGAGAACACGTGAGGTCAGGCTTCGTTCGATTTACCGTCACAAAAGCGGTCTGGATACTGATCGAGCACGACGCAACCGAAACTCGTTGCGAAGCGGTCTCCGATTCGACATTTCATCCGACTGAGGAGAATCCATGATCTCGAAAGCCAAGAAGGTCGTGAGCTCGATGGCGATGGCCTTCGCCGCGGCCGCCACGCTCACCGTGGCCGTGCCGTCCGGCAACGCCTTCGCCATCGACCACGTCCAGTGCGACGGGAGCCGCAACGACTTCCTGAAGATCTGGTCGCACCTCGACGGCCGTGACAGCGTCGACTGCTATGCGAACGGGGGGTCGATCGGCTTCGGCGGGTGGTGGGTCGACCGGATCTCCACCGGGAACAACGACCTGGTCTACTCCGACGCCAACGGCGACTCGGTGCGGATCAACCGCTGGACCGACATCTCCTTCCCGAACCGCCCGCCGCGAGTCAACTCCATCCAGATCCTCTGACGAACCGGCAGAGCGCGCCCCGAACAGAAATTCGCCCGGCCGAATCACCCGGAATTTCCCGCAGTACTTCGATCGCCACCGAATCTTCTGTGACGTGAATTCGCTCCACCCCGGCTCACCGGCGCCGGCCACCCCCTCCAGGGGCTGGCCGGCGCCGGCATGCTGCGCCACGGCTGCCCGCCGAGCCCCGAACTCCGCACCTCGAAGGGGAAAAACCGGGTGCGGCAGCGCGGCCCTGCCTGGCACCATGGCGCCCATGATCACGTATCGAAAGGCCGATGCCGCGTAGACGGCCCCGCGCACTGCGCGCCGAACGACCGGCCTCCCGCGTCTCGGGGCCGACCCCTCCGCTCCGGATCCACGGACTCTCCGACAGGGCGAGCCTGGCCGTCCACCGGGTCGAGCGCCTGAGCGAGAGCTTCTACCTCCACGCGGGCGCCACCGACCGGGCGCTGCGGCGGTACCGCGAGTTCCTGCACCCGCCGGGAAGACGTCCGCTGTACCCGCAGGAGTCGCATTGCCCGTGCCCGGGATGTTCCTTCGACGACGTCAGACACGCACGCGACGTGCTGGAGGAAGTCCTGGAGCGACTGCCGGAACGGGCCCGTGCCGAGCTCGGCCGACTCGTGAAGGCCCTGGACACGGTGTTCTTGCGCCGTACCCTCCCCGACCCGTTCGCGGACCGGCGCCAGTGGCGCACGGAGTTCTGGTGGTACCGCCGCCTGGCCGATCGGTCGGAGTGGGGGTGACGGGTAGCGGTTCTCCGGTGCCCGCCGGGACGACGAAAGGCGGTGGTCCCCGGAGCACGGGCTCCGGGGACCACCGCCGGTCAGGCTGTCGTGCTAGCCGCGACGACGGATGCGGCGTGTCGCGAGCGTCAGGCCGCCGCCCAGGAGCAGGAGGCTCCCGGCCAGCTCGGCGAGCCGGGTGTCGGTGCCGGTGCCGGTGTTCGGCAGGTGCCCGTGCGCCTCCTTCGTGGTCACCGTGGTGGTGGACGGCGGGGAGGTGACCGGCGGGCCGGACGGCGGAGTGCCTGTCGCGGTCGCGGTGTTGGTGACCTTCCCTCGGTCGATGTCCGCCTGGGTGACCGTGTAGGCGGCCGTGCAGGTGACCGACGCACCCGGGGCGAGCGAGGCCGCACCCGCCGGGCA
>NZ_JBHJSJ010000012.1:103316-204231 GCF_042268845.1 Kitasatospora sp. NPDC056273
GGTCACCACCGGCGGCGTCCCGGCGCCCGAGAACGCCGTCTCGTTCACCGTCACGTCCGTCAGCGTCACGTTCCCGGTGTTCGTCACCAGGTACGTGTAGTCGACCGTCTGTCCGACCGCCGAAACCGTCGTCGGGGACGCCGACTTCGCGATGGTGAGCGCCGGCTCAGGGGTGTTCGGGACGGTGGTCGAGGACGGCGGGGAGGTGACCGGCGGGCCGGACGGCGGAGTACCGGTCGCCGTCGCGGTGTTGGTGATGCTGCCCGCGTTGAGGTCCGCCTGCGTCACGGTGTACTCGGCCGTGCAGGTGACCGACGCACCGGGGGCGAGCGAGGCCGCAGCGGGCGGGCAGGTCACCACCGGCGGCGTCCCGGCGCCCGAGAACGCCGTCTCGTTCACCGTCACGTCCGTCAGCGTCACGTTCCCGGTGTTCGTCACCAGGTACGCGTAGTGCAGCACCTGGCCCACCCCGGTCAGCGCCGTCGCGTCCACCGACTTGGCGACGGTGAGCGCCGGTGCGGGCGTGACCGTGACGGTCACGGTGGACGGCGGGGAGGTGACCGGCGGGCCGGACGGCGGAGTACCCGTCGCCGTCGCCGTGTCGGTGATCTTGCCGCTCTGCAGGTCGCTCTGGGTGACCGTGTAGCTGGCCGTGCAGGTGACCGACGTGCCGGGGGCGAGCGAGGCCGCAGCAGGCGGGCAGCTCACCACCGGCGGCGTCCCGGAACCGGAGAACGCCGTCTCGTTCACGGTGACATTCGTCAGCGTCACGTTCCCGGTGTTCGTCACCAGGAAGCTGTAGTCCACGACCTGACCGACCGCCGAAACCGTCGTCGGCGACGCCGACTTCACGATCGTGAGGGCCGGCTCGGGGGTGTTCGGGACGCTGGTCGAGGACGGCGGGGAGGTGACCGGCGGGCCGGACGGCGGAGTGCCCGTCGCCGTCGCCGTGTTGGTGATCTTCCCTCGGTCGATGTCCGCCTGGGTGACCGTGTAGGCGGCCGTGCAGGTCACCGACGCCCCGGGGGCGAGCGAGGCCGCAGCAGGCGGGCAGCTCACCACCGGCGGCGTCCCGGAACCGGAGAACGCCGTCTCGTTCACGGTGACGTTCGTCAGCGTCACGTTCCCGGTGTTCGTCACCAGGTACATGTAGTGCAGCACCTGGCCCGCCGCCGTCAGATCCGTCGCGTCGACCGACTTGACGATGGTGAGGGCCGGGTTGGCGGTGGCCGTGACGGTCACGGTGGACGGCGGGGAGGTGACCGGCGGGCCGGACGGCGGCGTACCCGTCGCCGTCGCCGTGTTGGTGACCTTCCCTCGGTCGATGTCCGCCTGGGTGACCGTGTAGCTCGCCGTGCAGGTGACCGACGCACCGGGGGCGAGCGAGGCCGCACCCGGCGGACAGGCCGCCACGAGCGGCCCCCCGGAACCGGAGAACGCCGTCTCGTTCACCGTCACGTCCGTCAGCGTCACGTTCCCGGTGTTCGTCACCAGGAAGCTGTAGTCCACGACCTGACCGACCGCCGAAACCGTCGTCGGCGACGCCGACTTCACGATGGTGAGCGCGGGCGTCACCGGGACCGGGGTGTTCGTGAAGGTGCAGAGCACCATCGGGCTGTTCTTGTCCTCCACCGTCGCCGGGAACGGCAGGTTGAAGGTGGTCACCCCGCTGCCCGAGGTGATCGGGGCGTTGCCGTTGGCCGTGTCGACGCAGTCGTAGGTGGTGGTGTAGTCGGAGAGGCTTCCGGAGGCCGCCGTCTCGGTGAGGGTGTAGGTGGTGCCGGACAGCGCGATGACCGGGCCGGCCGGGGGCGACTGGACGCCCGTGCTGGTGCCGGTCGTGGTGGCGGTGTTGCCCTGAGTGACGCCACCGCCGGTGATCTCCAGGGTGAACTGGTCGTTGGACGTGGTCGACTCGGCGAAGCGGCCGACGATGTCCTTCTGCAGGGTCAGGGTCGGGTTGGTGGAGCAGGCGCCGAGGTCCACGGAGAGGAAGGCGTTGTTGGTGTACGGCGTGGGACCGGCCGTGACCGCGCCGGTGTTCGGGTTGAGCCGCTCCAGGTAGGTGGTGGTCCCCGAGGTGAACTCGATGTAGAGGTTGCCGACGTTGTCGAAGGCCGCCCCGTTGAAGGACCTGTCCGTCGGGTTGTCCAGGGTGCTCAGCGTCGTGCTGGTCAGCGGCACACCGGTGGCCGACCCCGTGGTGGGGATCGGTGCGGAGACCCGGCCGATGGCGGCGTCGGTGCCGACGGAGGAGAGGATGTAGAGGTTGCCGCCCGCGTCGAAGGTGATGTCGCCGTTGGGGCCGGAGGTGCCGGTGACCGGCAGGTCGAACGTGCCGATCACGCCGGGGATCGCGGTGTTGGTGGTGGTGTTGAACCCGTAGAGGGTGGCCACGCCGGGCGTGGTCGCGGTACCGGGCTCGAAGCTGGCGTAGTAGTAGATGCCGTTGACCGGGTTCACCGCGCCGGCGACGAAGGAGTCGCTGGTGGGACCGGCGGATCCGGTGTAGACGGTCCAGGCGCCGGTGGCCGCGTTGTAGCCGTACACGTTGACGGACCCGCTGACGGCCGGCGTCTGGTCGACCACGTAGGCGGCGGTGCCGCCGTCCGTGATGCCGAGGGCGTTCGTGAAGCCGGACCCGGCGGGGAGCGTGCTCACCGTCGTGGCGGTCACGTTGGCGCCGCCGACGGTGCCGGAGGCCAAGGCCAGCAGGGTGCCCGTACCGGCGCCCGAGGAGCCGCGCTGGACGGCGTAGATCGTGTTGCCGCTGCAGTCCAAGGGGGGGCCGGGTGCCCGGGGCGCGTGGCCGGCCGGGGCCGTGCCCGACGGGGGGACGCTCTCAGCGGACGGCGCGGCCGGTGCGGCCAGCGGGGACGCTGGGGCGCTCGCGGCGGACGACGAGGGGGACGGGGCCTGCGAGGCGTTGCCCTGGACGGGGGCGGCCTTCGCCGAGGCGGCGTCCGGGGCCTGCCACTCCAGCACCACGAGGCCGTTGCCGCCGTCACGTCCGTCACGTCCGTCATGTCCGTCGCGGTCGCCGGGCTTCACCGGGGCGGCGGGGTGAGCGAAGCCGCCGAAGCCGGCCCCGGCGACGTACTGGCGCTCGGTCAGGTGGGAGACCAGGCCCGCCGGAACGTCGCCGCCCCCGGAGCCGACGGCCGCGCCGCCCGCGCTCGGGGAGGTACCGCCGTCGGCCGCCAGCAGGGTGCGGGCCGAGGCGTGCGGCTCGTCGGCCAGGACGCTGGAGGCGCCGCCGCCGAGGGCCGTCCGGGCCGCCGGGGAGCTCGGGTCCTCGGAGTGCGCCCGCCCGCCCTGGCCGGGCACCACCGTCAGCCGCTGCCCCGGCGTCACGTCCAGCAGTGCGGTCGCGAAGGCGCCGGCGGCCCCCGGTCGGCTCCGGTGGTCGGCGGCGGCCGTTCCCGCGGGGCTGTCGGCTTCGGCGGCCGCGCCCGCGCCCCAGGCCTTCGCCCGGACGGAGGTGACACCGGGGGGAACGGTGAAGTCCTGGCCGCCACCGGTGTGGGTGAAGGCGAGGCAGTCGGTGTAGCCCGGGTCGGGCGGGCAGGCCTGGGCGGCGTGCGCGGCGGGGGCGGCCATCAGCGGGACGAGCGACAGCGGTGCCAGCGTCAGCACCGCTGCCAGCGCTCCGGACCAGCCGCGCCGCTTCGACGCGGCACGGTTCGACGGACGAGCCGGGACGGTACTGCCCCGCACCCCGAAGGCCGGGGCCAGGCCCCGGCGACGTCTGACTTTGGGCATCGAGGACTCTCCAGGGTGTGCACAGGACTCTGGATGACGGAGTGAACACGCCATTGGGCGACGGGACGACTATGCCGTCTCCACCATCCGGGTCGGTCCGGCACGCTGGGGAGGTCATCCCGGCGGCCCACACGAACGGTCCGACCACCGCGCTCGACGCCCGTCGCGCGCCCCCTTCACGGGGTGCGACCGACCGTGACGACCTCGACCCGGGCCAGTGCCACGCCTGTTGACGCATCGTCATATGAACTAACCGCGTCGAGCGGAGTCGGCCCCCACCCGCGCCGGCGAGGGCGGTCCGGCCGTTGAGCGCCGCCGGACGCGGCGAGGCCGGTGCCGTCCGGGAGCGGCGGCTCCCGGACGGCACCGGCCTCACGGTGCGGGAAGGGCTACCAACGGCGGCGCGGCGCCGGAGGGTTGAGCTTGGCGGCGAGCGCCGAGAGGAAGGTCGGGAGCTTGTCGACCATGGCCTTGGGGACCGGGGTGGTCTCGACGCTGCCGGTTCGTACGTCCTCGACGAGGAGCGTGTACGTGCCGTTCTCCTCGACGAGTTCGGCGGCGAAGAGCAGTGTCCTGGTGGAGGTTTCCATCGGGGTTCCTAGGCTTGGGTGTCGTTGAGCCAGGCGGTCCACGCCGCGGTGGCCCGCTGCTCGTCGGCGTCCTCGGCGAACAGGTGGTGGCCGAGCCAGATCGGCACGTTCCAGGTGCTGCCGTTGAAGAACCGGTAGAGCGCGTCCGGGCCGCGCAGGCCGACGAAGTCGGGGCTGAGCCAGTCCACGACCACCTCCTCCGGGCCGCCGTCCGCACCGGGGACGTCGATCCGCAGGCGGTCGCCGACGGCCGCGTCGGCGGCGAGGCCGAGGCGCAGCCGCAGGGCGGCGAAGTCGGCCGGGTCGGCGGTGGGTTCGGGGCGCGGGGCCCTGACGTAGACGGCGGGGCGGCCGGCGAAGTGCCGCAGGTACTCGGCGAGGCCGTGCTGGTAGAAGTCGACGTGCTTCTCGGCCGCGTCCGACTTGGCGTCCCACATCCAGGCCTCGTCGACGACGCCCGTGTGCACCCAGTGGATGCCCATCCGCAGGTGGCTCGTTCCGCCGTCGGCGGGCTCGATGTGGTAGCTGAGCGTGTTGGAGAACCCGCCGTCCTGGGTCGCCCGGACGGCGAACTGCCGCGGCGGCTCCCACGCCACGACGGTGGAGTCGCCCCGGCTGGCCTTCCCGCCGACGCGCGGCTCGACCTCCATCGGATACAGCCAGCCGAGGTTGCCGGCGCCGGTGGCGACCGCGTCCCAGACCTGTTCGGGCGTGGCGGGCAGGTCCTGTTCCCGGCGGACCTCGAACTCTCGGGCCATGGTCGGTACTCCTTCGTCGTCGTTCATGGTCAGTGGTCGTCGTTCATGGTCAGTAGGTGACCGGGAGGGCGCTCAGCCGCCGTTGCAGCGGGTTGGGCCGCCAGTCCAGCGCCGCCTCGTCGGCCAGCCGAAGCCCGGGCAGCCGGCGCACCAGCGTGCCGATCGCCACCTCGGCCTGGAGCTTGGCCAGCGGGCCGCCGAGGCAGAAGTGCGGGCCGTGGCCGAAGGTCAGGTGCCGGTTGCCGGGGCGGGTGAGGTCGAGCCGGTCGGGGTCCTCGAAGCGGTCCGGGTCGCGGTTGGCCGCGGCGAGGAACAGGTACGCCAGTTCGCCCTCGCGCAGCGTCCGTCCGCCGATCTCCAGGTCCTCCGCGACGACCCGGACGATCGCCTGGGTCACCGTGTCGTAGCGGGCGAGCTCCTCGACGGCGCCGCGGATCAGACCCGGATCCGCGCGCAGCCGGGCCAGTTGGTCCGGGTGGCGCAGCAGGGCCAGCACGCCGTTGTTGATCAGGTTGGCGGTGGTCTCGTCGCCGGCGGTGATCAGGACGAAGCAGGTGGACAGCAGTTCGGAGTCGGTGAGCCGCTCGTCCTGCGCCTGGGTGGCGACCAGGGCGCTGATCAGGTCGTCGCCCGGCGCGCGCCGGCGCTGCCGGATGAGCCCGGACAGGTACTCCTCGTACTGGTCGATCGCCGCCTCGGACTTGTCGATGTCCTCGGTGAGCCGGCCGAAGCGGCGGAACCAGCCCTTGACCCGCGGCCGGTCCTCCTCCGGGATGCCGAAGAGCTCGCAGACGACGGACATCGGCAGCGGGGCGGCGACGGCCTCGATCAGGTCCATGCTCCGCCCGGCCGCGACCGCCTCGTCGACGAGGCGGTCGACGATGCCCTGGACGCCGTCGCGCAGCGCTTCGACCCGGCGGGCGGTGAAGGCCCGGTTGGCCAGCTTGCGCAGCCGGCTGTGGTCCGGCGGATCGGTGTTGGTCATCACCCGGCCGAGCCGGTCGGTGAGCCGGCTCAGGGCCTTCAGGTCGCCGCCGAGCGCGCTGTAGGCCCGGGTCATCCGGTCGCGGTCGTTGGACAGCCGCAGGTCGCCCAGGGCCGCCTCGATGTCGGCGTACCGGGTGAGGTACCAGATGCCCTGGTCGCTGCGGTGGACGGGGCTCTCGCGCCGCATGCGGGCGTAGAGGGGGTACGGGTCCCGCCGGGCCTCGGGGGTGAGCAGGTCCGCGGCGAAGTCGTGGGACGGGACGGGGTCGTGGGCCGGGGCGAGGCCCGCCGCGGGGCGGGCCTCGTCCGTGGTGTCGGTCGGGTTCACTACGGGCCGCGCTACTTCCGGGTGTCCATGGCGTCGGCGAGGCTCCTGGGCCGCATGTCGGTCCAGGACTTCTCGACGTACTCCAGGCAGGCGGCGTTGGTGTCGGGGCCGTGGACGACGGTCCAGCCCTCGGGGACGTCCGCGAACTGCGGCCAGAGCGAGTGCTGGTTCTCGTCGTTGACGAGCACGAGGAAGGTGCCGTCCTGGTCGTCGAAGGGGTTGGTCATGGGTCAGTCCTCCTGGTGGGAAAGGGTGGTGGTGCCGTCGGTGTCACCGACGGCCTCGGTGATCCTGGCGGCCAGGACCGGTCCGATCTGGGCCAGCGAGCCGGCCTGGGTCATCCGGTCGTGCCGGGTGGTGATCTCGTGGGACTCGATCCGGCCGGTGACGTAGGGGCGCCAGGTCTCGGGCCCGGCGTTGTCCTCGGCGCGGTCGATCGTGGAGTTGAACAGCAGCAGGTCCCCGTCGAAGTCGCCGGGGACGAAGTCGACCGCCAGCTTCGAGTTGTTGATCATGATCTCGACGATCACCTCGACCTGCCGCTCGGTCAGGCCGGCCAGCGCGCTGCCCCGGCGATTCAGCACCTCGGCGACCTCGGCGTAGGTGATCTCCCGGTCGCCCAGCTCGTCCGGGTCGACGTCGAGCACGCCGACGAGCACGTCCCGCACGGTGGGCACCGGAGCCACCTCGAACCGCACCTCCTTCACCGGGTAGGCGTCGAGGATCGCCAGCAGTGCGGTCCGTTCGCCGCGCGACTGCAGCTCGCAGGCGAGCGCGTGGGCGATCAGCCCGCCGGCGGACCAGCCGAGCAGCAGGTACGGGCCCTCCGGCTGGATCTTCTGGATCTGGTCGGCGTAGTCCGCCGCCATCTCCTCGTAGGACGTCGGCAGGGGTTCGGGCCGGCCGAGGCCGCGCGCCTGGATGGCGTAGACCGGGTGCTGCGGGCCGAGGTGGTTCAGCAGGCCGCTGTACGACCAGCTGATGCCGCCGCCGGGGTGGACGCAGAACAGCGGCGTCCCGGTCCCGGTCGAGCGCAGCGGCAGCACCACGTCCAACGCGTCCTCGGGGTCGTCCATGAGCAGGCGCTCGGTGAGACCGGCCACGGTCGGCGCCTCGAAGAGCATCCGCAGGCCCAACTCCAGGCCGAGGGTCTCGCGGACCCGGGAGGCCAGCCGGGCGGCCAGCAGCGAGTGCCCGCCCAGGTCGAAGAAGTTGTCGTCGATGCCCACCTGCTCCCGGCCGAGCACCTCGGCGACGAGGCCGCACAGCAGCTGCTCCTGCGGCGTCCGGGGGCCGCGCCCGGCGGTCGAGGACCCGTACTCGGGGGCGGGCAGGGCGGCCCGGTCGAGCTTGCCGTTGGCGGTCAGCGGCAGCGCGTCCACGGTGACGAACGCCGCCGGCACCATGTAGTCGGGCAGGTCGCGGCGCAGCCGGCCGGACAGCTCGCCCGCCTCGGGCGCCCCCTCCGGGGCGGGCACCAGGTAGGCGACCAGCCGCTTGTCCCCCGGCCGGTCCTCGCGGGCGACGACGGCCGCCTGGGCGACGCCCGGGCAGCCCGCCAGGACGGCCTCGATCTCGCCGGGCTCGATCCGCAGGCCGCGCAGCTTGACCTGGTGGTCGGCGCGTCCGGCGAAGTCCAGCGTGCCGTCGGTCCGCCAGGAGGCGAGGTCGCCGGTGCGGTACATCCGGCTGCCGGACGGCCCGTACGGGTCGGCGGTGAAGCGCTCCGCCGTCAGGCCGGCCCGCCCGAGGTAGCCGCGGGCCACGCCCGTCCCCGCGAGGTACAGCTCGCCGACCATGCCGGTCGGCGCCGGGCGCAGCCGCTCGTCGAGCACGTAGGCGCGCATGTTCGCCATCGGCCGGCCGATCGGCACGGTCGCGGCGTGTTCGGGGAGGTCGTCCACGGGGTGCCGGGTGGCCAGGGTGGTGGCCTCGGTGGGCCCGTAGCCGTTGACCACCTCGATGCCGGGGCAGGCCTCCCGCACCCGGGCGACGGCGGCCGGGGAGACCACGTCGCCGCCGGTCCACACCTCGCGGACTCCGGCGAGCAGGCCCGGGCGCTCCTCGGCGACCAGGCGGAACAGTCCGGCCGTGAGCCACAGTCCGGTCACCCCGTGCGCGGTGATGGTGTGCTGGAGCAGGTCGAGGTCGAGCTGCTCCGGCGGCGCCACCACGACCCGGCCGCCGTTGAGCAGCGGCACCCACAGCTCGTAGGTGGAGAGGTCGAAGGCCGTCGGGGAGTGCATCAGCACCCGCGCGTGTCCGCCGCCCCGCCACTCGGGGGTGAGCGCGAGGCCCACCACGTCGCGGTGGGTGACGGCCACGCCCTTCGGCCGGCCGGTCGAGCCGGAGGTGTACATGATGTACGCCAACTGCTCCGGCACACAGGGGACTTCGACGTCGGACGGATCGGCGGCCGCGGACCGCTCCAGTGCGGTGAGCACCTCCCGGGTGAGCACCAGGGCGGCCCCGCTCTCCCGCAGGATCAGGTCGACCCGGGAGGAGGGGAAGCGCGGGTCCAGCGGCACGTAGGCGCCGCCGGCCTTGATGATCGCCAGGATCGCCACGACCAGCTCCGCCGAGCGGTCCAGCATGACCGCGACCGGTGTCTCCGGCCGTACGCCCTGGCGGATCAGCGCCCGCGCCAGGCGGGCGGCCCGCTGGTCGAGCTGCGCGTAGGTCAGCTCGGTGCCGCCCGCGACGACCGCGACCGCCTCCGGGGTGGCCCGCACCTGGCGGGCGAACAGCTCCGGCACCGCGGCCCGGGGCAGCTCGGCCGCGACGCCGGTGGACCCGGCGAGCAGTCGGCGGCGCTCCTCGGCGGGCATGATGTCGATCCGGCTGATCGGCCGGTCCGGGTCGGCGACCGCCGCGCGCAGCAGCCGGGCCAGACGCTCGAACAGCAGCTCCACGGTGGGCGCGTCGAACAGGTCGGTGGCGTACTCCACCGCGCCGACCAGGCCGTCGGGGGCGCCGTCCGGGCCGAACCGCTCGGCCAGGCTGAAGGTCAGGTCGACCCGGGAGGTGCCGGTCGGCGCCGCCAGGTGGCCGGTCTCCAGCCCCGGCAGCGCGAACTCGCCGACCGGCGCGTTCTGCAGGGCCAGCATGATCTGGAACAGCGGGTGGTGGGCCAGCGACCGCGCGGGGTTGACCACCTCGACCAGGTACTCGAACGGCACGTCCTGGTGGTCGTACGCGCCGAGCGCCTTCTGCCGGACCCGGCCGAGCAGTTCGGCGAAGGACGGGTCACCGCCGGTGTCGGTGCGCAGCACCAGGGTGTTGACGAAGAACCCCACCAGCTCGTCCAGCGCCTGGTCGGTCCGGCCGGCGATCGGGCTGCCGACCGGGATATCCGTGCCGGCGCCGAGCCGGGTGAGCAGGGCCGCGAGTCCGGCCTGGAGCACCATGAACATGCTGGCGCCGCGCGCGGCGGCCAGGTCCCGCAGGGCCTGGTGCAGTTCGGCGTCGAGCCGGACCGCGACCCCGTCGCCGCGCTGGGAGGCCACCGGCGGCCGCGGCCGGTCGGCGGGCAGCTGAAGTTGCTGCGGGACGCCGGCCAGCTCCTCCTTCCAGTAGGCCAGTTGCCGGGCGAACAGGCTGTCCGGGTCGGCGGCGTCGCCGAGCAGGTCGCGCTGCCAGGCGCTGTAGTCGGCGTACTGCACCGGCAGTGGGGACCACCGCGGGGCCTCGCCGCGGCAGCGGGCCGCGTAGGCCGCGGCGAGGTCACCGGAGAGCGGGCCCATCGACCAGCCGTCGGCGGCGATGTGGTGCACCACGACCAGCAGGGCGTGCCGGTCGGGGGCGAGCGCGTACAGCTCCGCCCGGACCGGCGGCTCCGCGGCCAGGTCGAAGCCGCACCCGGCCGTCTCCGCCAGGCGCCCGGCCAGGGCGCTCTCGTCGATCTCCACCACCGGCAGTGCGGGGCGCGCCTGCTCGGCGCTCAGCACGACCTGGTACGGCACGCCGTCCGTCTCGCGGAACACCGTCCGCAGGCTCTCGTGCCGGGCCACCACGTCCGCGAGCGCGGCGTGCAGGGCCGGGCGGTCCAGCTCGCCGGTCAGGCTGAGCGCGAGCGGCATGTTGTAGGTGGCGCTCGGCCCGTCCATCCGGTGCAGGAACCAGAGACGGCGCTGGGCGAAGGAGAGCGGCACCCGGTCGGGGCGGGCCTGGGCGGTCAGTGCGGGCCGCGCCGCTCCGGAGCCGTCCAGGCGGGCGGCCAGCCCGGCCACGGTGGGGGTCTCGAACAGCGTCCGGACCTCCAGCTCCGCGCCGAGGGTCGCCCGGACCCGGGAGGCCAGGCGGGTCGCCAGCAGGGAGTGCCCGCCCAGGTCGAAGAAGCCGTCGTCGACGCCGACCGCGGGCAGGCCCAGCACCTCGGCGAACAGCTCGGCGAGGAGCTGCTCCTGCGGGGTGCGCGGCGCCCGTCCGACCGCGACCGGGCCGAGGTCGGGGGCGGGCAGAGCACGGCGGTCGAGCTTGCCGTTGGCCGTCAGGGGCAGCGCCTCCAGCGCCACGAACGCCGAGGGGACCAGGTAGTCGGGCAGCCGGTCCCGCAGCCAGTCGCGGAGTTCACCCAGGAGGGCGCTGGTGCCCCGGTTTCCGGTCGGGCGGTTGGTCAGCGAGGACAGCGGCGCACCCGTGGCCCGGGCCGGCCGGTACGCCTCGACCGGGGAGCCGTGGAGCGCCCGGGGGTCGGTGAAGACGACGTCCACGGCGTCCGCCGCGGTGGCCGACCAGGTGACGGCCGTCGAGCGGCCGAACTCCGAGCCGAGGGCGTGGAAGTCCTCCGGGTCGGGCAGGTCGGCGTCCTCCGGGGCATGCAGGCGTTCCAGCAGCTCGGCGAGCGAGCCGTCGCCGTCCTGCACCGCCCGGGCCAGTGCGGCCTCCTGCGCCACCCGGCGGTTCGGCACCCCGGTGATCCGCAGCGCTCCGAGGGGCGACTGGGCGAGCAGCTCGCGCAGTTCGGCCGATCCGGCGACCTGCCGGCCCCAGGCCAGTTCGACGGACCGCTCCGGGGCCGTCGGGGTGACCGGCGGCTTGTGCAGCGTGACGTCGTAGCGGTAGCGGGTCAGCTCGTTGTGGTGGCGGCCGCGCTTGACCTCGACGACCGCCGTGCCGATGTCCGTACCGTGCTCCCGCAGGGCGGTGAAGAAGTCCGGGTCGACCAGGAGCTCCTTCTCCACCCGCAGGGCCTGCTCCACCGTGCGGCGCACCGACGTGAGGTCCGCACCTTCGCCGACCCGGTGGAGCTGGACGGCGGTGGCCAGCGGGCGCAGCAGCCGCAGGTTGCGGACGTCGCCGACGAAGAGCGCGCCGCCGGGGGCGAGCAGCCCCATCAACTTCCCGATCACGTCCACGAGGTACTCGGCGGACGGGAAGTACTGCACCACCGAGTTGATCACGATGGTGTCGAACTCCCCGGCCGGGAGCCCGTCGGTGTCGTGTGCCGGGCGGGTCTGCAGGACGACCCGGCCGGCCAGCTCCTCCTGGCCGGCCACCTGGGCGGCCAGCGCGTCGATCGCGGTGGCGGAGAAGTCGGTCGCGAAGTACGTCTCGCAGTGCGGTGCGACCTGCGAGAGCAGCAGGCCGGTACCGACGCCGACCTCCAGCACCCGGCGGGGGCGCAGGGCCAGGATGCGCGCCACCGTGGCGTCCCGCCACTCCCGCATCTGCTCGACCGGGATCGGGCTGGCGTCGTAACTGCTGTTCCAGCCCACGAAGTTCTGGCCGAAGCCGGCGTCCTCGGGAACGATCGGCAGGGCGTCGTAGATGTCCTGCCACTCGCCCACGTGGTCCGCTTCCAGGGCGCTGTCGCGGGCCTCCTCCTGGCGGGGGACGACGTAGCCGATGAGCCGGTCGTCCTGGGCCAGGACCGCCGACTGCGCGACGGCGGGGTGTGCGGCCAGGGCCGCCTCGACCTCGCCGGGCTCGACCCGGAAGCCGCGCACCTTCACCTGCTCGTCGGCCCGGCCGACGTATTCCAGCTGCTCGTCACCGAGCCAGCGGACCAGGTCGCCGGTGCGGTACATCCGGGCGCCCGGCTCGAACGGGCAGGCCACGAACCGGCCCGCCGTCAGCCCCGGGCGGTCCAGGTAGCCCCGCGCCAGACCCGCGCCCGCGACGTACAGCTCGCCGGGCACACCGGGCGGCACCGGCCGCAGCCGGTCGTCCAGCACGTACACCCGGGCGTTGGCGATCGGCCGGCCGATCGGCGGCACGCCCGCTCCCGCCGTCAGCGGGTCGCTCATGGTCGCGCAGACCGTGGTCTCGGTCGGGCCGTACGCGTTGATCATCCGCCGGCCCGGCGCCCAGCGCGCCACCAGCTCCGGCGGGCACGCCTCCCCCGCCACCACCAGCGTCGACACCGCCACCGAACCCTCCGGCACGGCGGCCAGGACGGACGGCGGCACGGTCACATGGGTGACCGCGAGGCCCGGGTCGGCCAGCGCCGCGACCGGGTCCCCCGCCGGGGGCAGCACCAGGGCCGCACCGCGCAGCAGGGCGGTGTAGATCTCCGACACCGAGGCGTCGAAGCTCGGCGAGGCGAACTGCAGCACCCGGCTGCCGGGTTCGATCGCGAACCGCTCGATCTGGGCCGCGACCAGGCTCGCCACCCCGGCGTGGCTCACCACGACGCCCTTGGGCCGACCGGTCGAACCCGAGGTGTAGATCACGTACGCCGGGTGCCGGACGTCGAGGGCGACCTCCGGGTCGGTCTCCGGCCCGTCGCCCCCGGCCACCATGGCGGGGTCGTCGACCAGCAGCGCCGGGCGGGCGTCCGCCAGCATGAAGTCGATCCGCGCCCGCGGGTACGCCGGATCCACCGGCAGGTACGCCGCCCCGGCCTTCAGCACGCCCAGGACGGCGACCACGGCTTCCACCGAGCGCGGCAGCGCCACCGCCACCAGCTGCTCCGGGCCCACCCCCTGGGAGATCAGCGAGTGCGCGAACCGATTGGCCCGGGCGTTCAATTGACGGTACGTCAGCTCGACGTCGCCCCGGACGAGGGCGACCGCGTCCGGCGTCGCCGCCACCTGCGCCGCGAAGGCCTGCGGCACCGGAACCGCGGCCACCTCGCGGGCGGTCGCGTTGCCGCGCTCCAGCAGCCGGTGCCGCTCCTCGCCGTCGAGGAGGTCAACCGCGCCGATCGACCGGTCCGGGTCGGCGGTGACGGCCTCCAGCAGGAGCGTCCAGCGCCGTACCAGGGCCTCGACCGTCGAGCGGTCGAACAGGTCGGTGGCGTACTCCGCCGCGCCGACGATCCCGGCCGGGCTCCCGTCCGGACCGAACTGCTCGACGAGGCTCACCCCGAGGTCGAACTTGGCCGTTCCGGTGGCCACCGCGTAGGTGGCCACCTCCAGGCCCGGCAGCGAGAACCGGCCCATCGGGGCGTTCTGCACGGCCAGGATGGTCTGGAACAGCGGGTGGTGCGACAGCGACCGGGACGGGTTCAGCACCTCCACCAGGTGCTCGAACGGCACGTCCTGGTGGGCGTACGCCGACAGCGCCGCCTCCCGCACCCGCCCGAGCAGTTCGGCGAAGCTCGGATCACCACTGGTGTCCGTCCGCAGCACCAGCGTGTTCACGAAGAACCCGACCAGCTCGTCCAGTGCCTCGTCGGTCCGGCCCGCGATCGGCGAACCGATCGGGATGTCCGTGCCCGCGCCGAGCCGGGTGTACAGCGCCGCCAGCGCCGCCTGCAGCACCATGAACAGGCTGGTGCCGGTGTTCCTCGCCAACTCGGTCAGCGCGGCGTGCAGTTCAGGGCTCAGCTCCAGGCCGACGTGGTCCCCGTGCCAGCCGGCGACGGCCGGCCGCGGCCGGTCGGCGGGCAGCTGGAGCAGCTCCGGCAGGTCGGACAGCTGGCGCTTCCAGTAGTCGAGCTGCTCGGCGAACCGGCTCTGCGGGTCGGCGGCGTCGCCGAGCAGGTCGCGCTGCCAGAGCGTGTAGTCGGCGTACTGCACCGGCAGGTCCGACCAACCGGGTGCGCGGCCCGTGCTCCGGGCGGCGTACGCCTCGGCGAGGTCGCGGGCCAGCGGGCCGGTGGACCAGCCGTCACCGGCGATGTGGTGCATCACCAGCAACAGCACGTGCTCGTCCGGCGCGACCGCGAACAGCTCCGCCCGCAGCGGCGGCTCCGCCGCCAGGTCGAAGGGCCGCCGGGCGAACTCGGCGAGCCGGCCGTGCAGTTCGTCCTGCGGGACCTCGGTCAGCCCGGCCCGGGGCCGGGCCTCGGCCGGGTCCAGGACCCGCTGGCACGGGACGCCGTCCACCTCCGGGAAGACCGTCCGCAGGCTCTCGTGCCGGGCCGCCACGTCGGCCAGCGCCTCGTCCAGCGCCGCCCGGTCGAGCGTCCCGGTCAGCTGGAGCGCCAGCGGGATGTGGTACGTCGCGGCCGCGCCGTCCATCCGGTGCAGGAACCAGAGCCGGCGCTGGGCGAAGGACAGCGGTACGGCCTCCGGCCGCTCCCGTACGGCCAGCGTCGGGCGTGCACTGCCTGCCTCGGCCAGCGCCCCCGCCAGACCCGCCACCGTGGACGTCTGGAACAGCGTGCGCAGCCCCAGCTCCACGCCGAGCACCGAGCGCACCCTGGCGGCCAGCCGGGTGGCGAGCAGGGAGTGCCCGCCGAGGTCGAAGAAGTCCTCGTCGACCCCGACCTGGGCCCGGCCCAGCACCTCGGCGAACAGCTCGCACAGGATCTGCTCCTGCGGCGTGCGCGGCGCCCGGCCCGTCTCCCTGGCCGTGGCCTCGGGCGCGGGTAGCGCCGCCCGGTCCAGCTTCCCGTTCGGCGTCAGCGGCAGCGCCTCCAGCAGCACGAACGCGGACGGGACCAGGTAGTCCGGCAGGCGCTCGCGCAGGTGCGCCGCCAGCTCCGCCGGACGGGCGGAAGCGCCGGGCCTCGGAACCACATAGCCGACGAGGCGCTCGTCCCGGGCCAGGACCGCCGACTGCGCGACGACGGGGTGCCCGGCCAGGGCCGCCTCGATCTCGCCGAGTTCGATCCGGAAGCCGCGGACCTTCACCTGGTCGTCGGCGCGGCCGACGTACTCCAGCTCACCGTCGGCGCGCCGAAGCACCAGGTCTCCGGTGCGGTACATCCGCTCCCCCGGCTCGAACGGGCAGGCCACGAACCGGCCCGCCGTCAGCCCCGGCCGGTCCAGGTAACCGCGCGCCAGACCCGCACCGGCGACGTACAACTCCCCCTGCACACCCGGCGGCACCAGGCGCAGCCGGTCGTCCAGCACGTAGACCCGGAAGCCCGCGACCGCACGGCCGATCGGCGGCGCACCCGCTCCCGGCGCCAGCGGGTCGCTCATCGTCGCGCAGACCGTGGTCTCGGTCGGGCCGTACGCGTTGATCATCCGACGGCCCGGCGCCCACCGCGCCACCAGCTCCGGCGGGCACGCCTCCCCCGCCACCACCAGGGTGCCGGCCGTGACCTCGGCGCCGTCCACGGCCGCCAGGGCCGAGGGCGGCAGGGTCACATGGGTGACGCCGAGCCGGCGGTCCGTCAGCGACTCCAGCGGGGCCTCGGCCGAGGCCAGGACGAGGGCGGCGCCGCTGAGCAGGGCGCTGCAGACGTCCCAGAACGACGCGTCGAAGCTGGGCGAGGCGAACTGCAGCACCCTGCTGCCCGGCCCGACGCCGAGGCGCTCGACCTGCGCCGCCGCCAGGCCCGCCACACCGCCGTGGCTGACCACGACGCCCTTGGGACGGCCGGTCGAACCCGAGGTGTAGATCACGTACGCCGGATTCCGGACGTCGAGAACGACCTCCGGGTCGCTCTCCGGCCCGTCGCCCTCGGCCACCATCGCGGGGTCGTCGACCACCAGCACCGGCCGGGCGTCCGCCAGCATGAAGTCGATCCGCGCCCGCGGGTACGCCGGGTCCACCGGCAGGTACGCCGCTCCGGCCTTCAGCACACCGAGGACCGCCACCACCGACTCCACCGAGCGCGGCAGGGCCACCGCCACCAGCCGCTCAGGGCCCACGCCCCGGGCGATCAGCGCGTGAGCGAACCGGTTCGCCCGGGCGTTCAGCTCCCGGTACGTCAACTCGGCCTCGCCGCAGACCAGCGCGACCGCGTCCGGCGCCGCCGCCACCCGCGCCGCGAACAGCGCCGGCAGGCTCGCCCCGGCCGCCCCGCCGTCGACGGCGGGCAGCAGCTCGCGCCGCTCCTCGGCCGACAGCAGGTCGATCCCGCCGATCGGCCGCTCGGGCGCGGCGGCCACCGCGGCCAGCAGCCTGGTCCAGCGGGCGACCAGGTCCTCGACCGTCGAGCGGTCGAACAGGTCGGTGCTGTACTCCACCGCACCGCTGAGCCCGGCCGGCGCGCCGTCGGGCCCGTGCTCCTCCGCGAACCCGAAGGTCAGGTCGAGCCGCGCGGTCCCGGTGAGAACGTTCACCCCGGAGACCCGGACGCCCGGCAGCTCGAAGTCGCCGCCCGGCGCGTTCTGCACGACCAGCCCGGTCTGGTACAGCGGGTGGTGGGAGAGCGAGCGGGACGGGTTCAGCGCCTCCACCAGGTGCTCGAAGGGCACCTCCTGGTGCGCGTACGCCGACAGCGCCGTCTCCCGGACCCGGCCGAGCAGTTCGGTGAAGCTCGGATCGCCGCTGGTGTCCGTCCGCAGCACCAGGGTGTTGATGAAGAACCCGACCAGCTCGTCGAGCGCCTCGTCGGTCCGGCCCGCGATCGGCGAGCCGATCGGGATGTCCGTGCCCGCGCCGAGCCGCGTGTACAGCGCCGCCAGCGCGGCCTGCAGCACCATGAACAGGGTCGCACCCGAGCGTCGCGCCAACTCCACCAGTGCCGCGTGCAGTTCGGCGTCGAGCCGGACGTCCAGCAGGTCGCCGCCGTACGACATGGCGGCCGGGCGCGACCGGTCCGCGGGCAGCGGGAGCTGCTCGGGCAGCCCGGCCAGCGCCTCCTTCCAGTAGGCGACCTGGCGGGCGAACAGGCTGTCGGCGTCGTGCTCGTCGCCGAGGATCTCGTGCTGCCACAGGGTGTAGTCGCCGTACGTCACCGGCAGCGGCGGCCAGTCCGGCGCCCCGCCGCCCTGGCGGGTGGTGTAGGCGGTGGCCAGGTCGCGGGCCAGCGGGCCCATCGACCAGCCGTCCCCGACGATGTGGTGCATGACCAGCATCAGCACATGCTCCTCCGGCGCGACCGCGAACAGCTCGGCCCGCAGCGGCACTTCCGAGGTCAGGTCGAAGCCGCGCACCGCGGCCTCGCGCAGCAGCGCGGGCACCTCCGCCTCGCCGGCCGCTCGGACGGTCAGCGGGACGGCGGCCTCGGTGCTGTCCAGCACGCGCTGGAACGGGATTCCGGCGGTCTGCGGGAACACCGTGCGCAGCGTCTCGTGCCGGGCCACCACATCGGCGAGCGCGGCGCTCAGCGCGGCCCGGTCGAGGCGGCCGGACAGCCGCAGGGCCAGCGGCATGTGGTACGTGGCGCTGGGCGCCCCGAACTGCTGGAGGAACCAGAGCCGGCGCTGGGCGAAGGACAGCGGCAGCGGTTCCTCCCGGCGCGGCCTGGGCACCAGCGCCTGCCGCGCGGTGCCGGCGTCGTGCAGCCCGGCGGCCAGCCCGGCGGCTGTCGGGGTCCGGAACAGGCTGCGCAGCTCCAGCTCGACCCCGAGGGTCGCCCGGACCCGGGATACCAGCCGGGTGGCGAGCAGCGAGTGCCCGCCCAGCGCGAAGAAGTCCTCGTCGACCCCGACCCGGGCCAGGCCCAGCACCTCGGCGAACAGCTCGCACAGGATCTGCTCCTGCGGCGTCCGCGGCGCCCGGCCCGTCTCCCTGGCCGTGGCCTCGGGCGCGGGCAGCGCCGCCCGGTCCAGCTTCCCGTTCGGCGTCAGCGGCAGCGCGTCGAGCAGCATGAACGCGGACGGCACCAGGTAGTCCGGCACCCGGCCGCGCAGGTACGCCGTCAGCGCCGCCGCGGTCGCCCCGCTCCCGGCCGACGGGACGACGTACGCGACGATCCGGTCCTCGCGGGCGAGCACCGCGACCTGGGCGACGCCCGGGTGGGCGGTCAGCTCGGCCTCGATCTCGCCCGGTTCGACCCGGAAGCCGCGCACCTTCACCTGGTGGTCGACCCGGCCGGCGAACTCGAGCTCCCCGTCGGCCCGCCAGCGGACCAGGTCGCCGGTGCGGTACATCCGGCTGCCCGCCGGACCGTACGGGTCGGCGACGAAGCGTCCGGCGGTGAGCCCGGGCCGGTTCAGGTAGCCCCGGGCCAGACCCGCCCCGGCCAGGTACAGCTCGCCCAGCACCCCGGGGGCGACCGGACGCAGGGCCGAATCCAGCACGTAGACGCGGCAGTTGGCGATCGGGCGGCCGATCGGCACCGGCAGCGGGCAGTCCGCCGGGTCGGCCGGCAACGGGTAGGCGGTGATCACATGGGTCTCGGCGGGGCCGTAGTGGTTGTGCAGCACCCGGCCGGGCCGACGGCCCTGGAAGCGGCGCACCGCACCGCTCAGGCGCATCGCCTCACCGGCCTGGGCGACCAGCCGCAGGTGCGGCAGCTCCAGCCCGGCCTCCTCGGCGGCCTCGGCGAGCGCCTCGACCACCAGGTTGGGCGCGAACAGCTCCTCGACCCCGTGCCGGTCCAGCCAGTGGGCGAACAGCTCGGCGCTGCGGCGCTGCTCCTCCGTCGGCACCACCAGGGTCTTGCCGTACAGCAGCGCGGAGAGCACCTCCTGTACCGAGACGTCGAAGCTGATCGCGGTGAACTGCGCGGTGCGCGTGCCGGGTTCGCCGCCGACGGCCTCGTGGTGCCAGGCCAGCAGGTTCAGCAGCCCGGCGGCGGGCATCACCACGGCCTTGGGCCGGCCGGTGGAGCCCGAGGTGTAGATGACGTAGGCCGGGTGCCGTGCGTCCACGGTGACGACGGGGTCGGTCTCCGGGTGGTCCCCGTCCGGTGTGACGGCCGCGGGGTCGTCGAGCACGACGGTCGGCCGGGCGTCCTCCAGCATGTACGCGATGCGGGCGGCCGGGTAGTCCGGGTCGACCGGCAGGTACGCCGCGCCCGTCTTGAGGACCGCGAGGACGGCGACCACCAGCTCGGCCGAGCGCGGCAGCCGCAGGGCGACGGTCTGCTCCGGCCCGACGCCCCGCGCGATCAGCGCGTGCGCCAGCCGGTTGGCCCGGGCGTTCAGCTCGCCGTACGTGAGCACGGTGGACTCGAACACCACGGCCGGGGCCTCCGGGGTCGCCCGGGCCCAGGACTCGAACAGGGCGGGCAGGCTCTCGACGGTCACCGGGCGGGCGGTGTCGTTGCGGGCGACCAGCAGCTCGTGCCGTTCCTCGGCGGTGAGGACGTCGATCCGGCTCAGCGGCCGGTCCGGCTGGGCGACCACCGCCGCCAGCAGCCGCAGCCACCGGGCGAGCAGCGTCTCCACCGTGGCGTGGTCGAACAGGTCGGTGCTGTACTCGACCCGCCCGACGATGCCCTCGGCCGGCCCGCCGGTGCCGCCGTGCTCCAGCAGGTGGAAGCCGAGGTCGAACATCGCGGTGGGCGTGCGCACCAGGAGGATCTCGGAGTCCAGACCGTCCAGCGCGAACTCGGTGCGGGGCACGTTCTGCAGCGCGAGCAGCACCTGGAACAGCGGCTGCCGGGCGAGCGACCGGGCCGGGTTGAGGGCCTCGACGACGTGCTCGAACGGCAGGTCCTGGTGGGCGTACGCGCCGAGCGCGCCCTCCCGGACCCGGGCCAGCAGCTCGGCGAAGGTCGGGTCGCCGCTGGTGTCGGTGCGCAGCACCAGGGTGTTGACGAAGAAGCCGACCAGGTCGTCCAGCGCCTGGTCGGTCCGGCCGGCGATCAGGCTGCCGACCGGGATGTCGTCGCCCGCGCCGAGCTTGTCCAGCAGCGAGGCCAGGGCGGCCTGCAGCACCATGTAGACGCTGGCGCCGTGCTCCCGGCCCAGCCGGACCAGTCCGGCGTGCAGTTCGGCGTCCAGTTCGACGTCGAGGTGTCCGCCGGCGTAGGAGGGGGTCGCGGGGCGGTGGCGGTCGGCGGGGAGCCGGAGCTGCTCCGGCAGGCCGGCCAGTGTCCGCGTCCAGTGGTCCGCCTGGCGGGCGAACAGGCTGTCCGGGTCCGCCGCGTCGCCGAGCAGGTCGCGCTGCCAGAGCGTGTAGTCGGCGTACTGCACGGGCAGCGGCGCCCACCGCGGCTCCTCGCCCCGGCGGCGGGCCGCGTACGCGGTGGCCAGGTCGGCCGCCAGCGGGCCCAGCGACCAGCCGTCACCGGCGATGTGGTGGATCACCAGGAGCAGCACGTGCTCCTCCGCCGAGAGCCCGAACACCTCGGCGCGCAGCGGCGGTTCGGCCGCGAGGTCGAATCCGCGCGCCGCTGCCGCCGCCAGCCGTTCCGGCAGGGCCGGTTCGTCGACCGGGGTGACCGACAGCGTCGGGCGTGCCGCTCCGGCGGGCAGCACCTGCTGGTGCGGAACCCCGTCCACGGCCGGGAAGACGGTGCGCAGGGTCTCGTGCCGGGCACTGACGTCGCCCAGCGCCGCCTCCAGCGCCGCCAGGTCCAGCGGTCCCGAGAGCCGCCATGCGAGCGGCATGTTGTAGACGGAGTCGGCGCCCTCCAGCTGGCGCAGGAACCACAGCCTCCGCTGGGCGGACGACAGCGGCACCAGCGCGGGCCGCTCCACCCGTTCCAGGGCGAGCCGGGCCCGGCCGGCCCCGCCGAGGCCGGCGGCCAGCCCGGCCACCGTCGGCGTCTCGAAGAGGGCGCGCAGCTCCAGTTCCACCCCGAGGGCGGCCCGCGCCCGGGCGACCAGCCGGGTGGCGAGCAGGGAGTGCCCGCCGAGGTCGAAGAAGTCGTCGTCGGCCCCGACCTCGGCCACGCCCAGCACCTCGGCGAACAGCTCGGCGAGGACCTGCTCCTGCGGGGTGCGCGGCGCGCGGCCGGTCGTCGGCGCGGTGTGGACGGGTGCGGGCAGCGCGCGCCGGTCCAGCTTGCCGGTGGCGGTCAGCGGCAGGCTCCCCAGGGGCACGAAGGCGGTCGGGACCATGTACTCCGGCAGTCGCTCGCGCAGGTGCGCCCGCAGCTCCTCCGGCCGGAGTTCCGCCCCGGTGACGGCCACCGGGTAGGCGACCAGCCGCGCGTCCCCGGCCCGGTCCTCCCGGACCGTCACGGCGACCTGGGCGACCTGCGGGTGTTCCGCCAACGCCGCCTCGACCTCGCCGAGTTCGATCCGGAAGCCGCGCACCTTGACCTGGTCGTCGGTCCGGCCGAGGAACTCCATGTTCCGGTCGGCGCCCCAGCGGACCAGGTCGCCGGTGCGGTACATGCGCGTGCCGGTCGGACCGAACGGGTCCGCCACGAAGCGGCCGGCGGTGAGGCCCGGCCGGTTCAGGTAGCCGCGGGCCAGGCCCGCCCCGGCGAGGTACAGCTCACCCGCCACGCCCGCGGGCACCGGGCGCAGCGTGCTGTCGAGGACGTACAGCCGGAGGCCCCCGAGCGGCCGGCCGATCACCGGGCGCGGACTCGATCCCAGCGGTGCGACGACGGCGTCCACCGTGCATTCGGACGGCCCGTAGTAGTTCAGGCAGGACACGCCCTCGACGGCCCGCAGCCGCTCCCACAGCCGGTCCGGAACGGCCTCCCCGCCCATCGAGACCACCGCGGGGCGGCGCTCCGGGTCGTCCAGGAGCCCCCGGGCGACGAGCTCGTGCAGGTAGGACGGGGTGGCGTTGACGTAGTCCAGCCCGGCGCGCCTGACGTAGTCGACGAAGGCGTCCGGGTCGGACCAGGTCGCCTCGTCCAGGACGTGCAGTTCGTGGCCCGCGTACAGGCTGGACAGCTGGTCGCAGGAGGCGTCGAACGACACCGAGGTGGTCAGCCCGATGCGCAGCCGCTCCTTCGTCCCCCGGGGGAACAGCAGCGGACGCTGGCTGACGAAGAGGTTGAGCAGGCCGCCGTGGGTCGACAGCACGCCCTTGGGCCTGCCGGTGGAACCGGAGGTGTAGATCACGTAGGCCGGGTGCCCCGGGTCGATGGCGACCAGCGGGTCCGTCGCCGGGCAGCCGGCCACCAGGGCGGCCGTCGCCGGGTCGTCGAGCACCAGCCACCCGGCCGGACCGGCCTCCGGCAGCCCGTCCCGGGTCCGGGCGTCGGTCACCACCAGGACCGGGCCTGCGTCGTCCAGCATGTGCCCTATCCGCGCGGCCGGGTACTCGGGATCGACCGGGACGTAGGCCGCCCCGGTCCGCAGCACGGCGAGGATCGCCACGACCAGGTCGGCCGACCTCGGCAGGGCGACCGCCACCAGGCGCTCCGGCCCCGCGCCCCGGGCGATCAGGGCGTGCGCCAGCCGGTTCGCCCGCGCGTCCAGCTCCTCGTACGTCAGCGAGACGTCCCCGCTCACCAGCGCCACCTGGTCCGGCGTCGCCCGCACCTGCGCCCGGAACAGCTCCGGCACGCTCGCGGCCGGGAGCTCCACCTCCGGTCCGGTGCCCAGGGCCGCCAGGTCGCCGTGCTCCTCGGAGGAGAGCAGGCCGTACCGGCTGAGCCGCCGCCGCGGGTCGGCGACCACGGCGCGGAGCAGCCGCTCCAGGCGCCCGAACATCGTCTCGACGGTGGCCGGGTCGTAGAGGTCGCCGGCGTACTCGACGAGCCCGTCGATCCCCTCCGGGGAACCGTCCGGCGCCTGCCGCTCGGACAGGGTGAAGATCAGGTCGAGCTTGGCGGTGGTCGTCGTCAACGGCATGTCGTCGACGTTCAGCCCGGGCGGCGCGAAGTCGGCCCGGGGCGCGTTCTGCAGCACCAGCATGACCTGGAACAGCGGGTGGTGCGCCAGCGAGCGCACCGGGTTGAGGGCCTCGACCAGGTGCTCGAACGGCAGGTCCTGGTGGGCGTACCCGGCCAGCGAGGTGTCCCGGACCCGGTCCAGCAGTTCGGCGAAGGTCGGATCGCCCGAGGTGTCGGTGCGGAAGACCAGGGTGTTGACGAAGTAGCCGACCAGCTCGTCCAGCGCCTGGTCGGTCCGGCCGGCGACCGGGCTGCCGACCGGGATGTCGTCGCCCGCGCCGAGCTTGCCCAACAGCGCCGCCAGGCCGGCCTGGAGGACCATGAAGAGACTGGTGCCGTGCTCGCGGGCGAGCGCGCGCAGCGCACGGTGCAGTTCGGCGTCCAGTCCGGCGTGCACGAAGCCGCCCCGGTGCGAGGCGACGGCAGGGCGGGGCCGGTCGGCGGGCAGCTGGATCCGCTCCGGGAGGCCGGCCAACTGCCGTGTCCAGTAGGCCGCCTGGCGGGCGAACGGACTGTCCGGGTCGGTGGAGTCGCCGAGCAGCTCGTGCTGCCACAGGGTGTAGTCGGCGTACTGGACCGGCAGGCCCTCCCACCGCGGTGCCCCGCCGCGGCAGCGCGCCGCGTAGGCGGCGGTCAGGTCCTGCGTGAGCGGGCCCAGCGACCAGCCGTCACCCGCGATGTGGTGGAGCACCAGCTGGAACACGTGCTCGTCCGGCGCCAGTTCGAACAGCTCGACCCGCAGCGGCGCGTCGGCCGCCAGGTCGAACGGCCGGTCCTTCGCCGCCGCCATCAGGGTGGACAGCCCGGCCTCCGTGGTCCGGCTCACGAGCAGCCGCGGGCGGGCCGCCACGACGTCCAGCACCCGCTGGTGCGGGACGCCGTCGACGGCCGGGAAGACGGTCCGCAGGCTCTCGTGCCGTCCGACCACGTCCGCGAGAGCGGCCTCCAGGGCCCGCCGGTCCAGCTCCCCGGACAGCCGCCAGGCCAGGGCGATGTGGTAGTTCGCGCCGGCGCCCTCCAGCTGGTGCAGGAACCAGAGCCGCCGCTGCGCGAAGGACAGCGGGACCGCCTCGGGGCGCTCGCGCCGCACCAGGGCGGTCTGCGCCGGTCCGGCCGCCACCAGGGCGGCGGCCAGGGCGGCCGGGGTCGGCGCCTCGAACAGGGTGCGCAGCGGCATCTCCACGCCGAGCGTCGCGCGGATCCGGGCGGCCAGGCGGGTGGCGAGCAGGGAGTGCCCGCCGAGGTCGAAGAAACCGTCCTCGACGCCGGCCGACGCCACGCCCAGGACCTCGGCGAACAGCTCGCAGAGCACCTGCTCCTGCGGGGTGCGCGGGGCGCGGCCGGCCGACGCCGGGGCGAGGTCGGGGGCGGGCAGGGCCCGGTGGTCCAGCTTGCCGTTGGCGGTCAGCGGCAGCGCGTCCAGCTCGACGAACGCCGAGGGCACCATGTGCTCCGGCAGCCGCTCGGAGAGGTGCTCGCGCAGCTCGGCCGGGCGCGGTTCGGCGCCCGGTGCCGGGACCAGGTAGGCGACCAGCCGGGTGTCGTCGGCACGGTCCTGCCGGGCGAGGACGGCGACCTGGCCGACGCCGGGGTGCGCGGCCAGCGCCGCCTCGATCTCGCCGAGCTCGATCCGGAAGCCGCGCACCTTCACCTGCTGGTCGGCCCGGCCGACATAGCTCAGGCCGCCGTCGGCGGCCCGGCGCACCACGTCACCGCTGCGGTACATCCGCGATCCGGCCGGTCCGAACGGGTCCGCGACGAACCGTCCGGCGGTGAGGCCGGACCGGTTCAGGTAGCCGCGCGCCAGGCCGGGGCCCGCGACGTACAGCTCGCCGGGCACGCCCGGGGCCACCGGCCGCAGGCCGTCGTCGAGCACGTACGTCCGCAGGTCCGGGAGGGCCGCGCCGATCCCGCCGGCGCCGGTGCCGGCGGGGTCGAGCGCGGCGTACGTGACGTGCACGGTGGTCTCGGTGATGCCGTACATGTTGACCAGCCGCGGCGCGTCCTCCGGGTGCCGCTCGTACCAGCTCGCCAGCCGGCCGTGCTCCAGCGCCTCGCCGCCGAACACGACGGTGCGCAGGGCGAGTTCACGCGGCTGCTCGGCGTCCGCCTGCATCAGCTGGTAGAAGGCGGACGGCGTCTGGTTGAGGACGGTCACCCGCTCGCGGGCGAGGAGTTCCAGGAACCGGCCGGGCGAGCGGCTGGTCTCGTGGTCCACGACCACGAGGCGGCCGCCGTGCAGCAGCGGGCCCCACAGCTCCCAGACGGAGAAGTCGAAGGCGTAGGAGTGGAAGAGCGTCCAGACGTCGTCGGCGGTGAAGCCGAACAGCTCCTCCGTCGTCCGGAACAGGCGCACCACGTTGCGGTGCGGGACCACCACGCCCTTGGGGTTGCCGGTGGAGCCGGAGGTGTGGATGACGTAGGCGGCGTGGCCGGGACCGACGGCGACCCCCGGGTCGGCGTCCGGCCGCCCGTCCAGGTCGGCGGAGTCCAGCAGCAGCCGGTCCAGGTGGTCCGCCCCCGGCAGCTCGCCGACAGCGCTCGTGGTGACGAGCAGCGCGGGCCGGGTGTCCTGGAGCAGGTAGGAGATCCGGGCCGCCGGGTACGTCGGGTCCACCGGCACGTAGGCGCCGCCGGCCTTGAGCACCGCGAGGACGGCCACGACCAGCTCCGCCGAGCGCGGCAGGGCCAGGGCCACCAGCTGCTCCGGGCCCACGCCCCGCTCGATGAGCGCGTGCGCGAGCCGGTTGGCCCTGGCATTCAACTCGCCGTAGGAGAAGGTTGCTTCACCGTCCGTGAGGGCCACGGCGGCCGGGTCGGTCCGGACCTGCCGCTCGAAGAGCGCGGTCAGACTGCCTTCCGGCGCGGCCTCCTCGGTACGGGCCGGGAGCAGCGCGCGGAGCTCGTCGGCGGACAGCACGTCCACTCGGCCGATCCGTCGGCCCGGGTCGGCGACGACGGCGCGCAGCAGCCGCAGCCACCGGTCGACGATGCCCGCCGCGGTGGCCTCGTCGAACAGGTCGGTGCTGTACTCCAGGACGCCCGAGAGGCCCTCGGGCTGTTCGGCCAGGATGAAGGTCAGGTCGCACTTGGCCGTCCCGGTGTGCACCAGGTCGGTCGTCACCCGCAGTCCGGACAGGTCGACGGTGTCGAGCGGCGCGTTCTGCAGGGCGAGCATGGTCTGGAACAGCGGGTGGTGCGCCAGGGTGCGGGTCGGGTTCAGCGCCTCCACCAGGTGCTCGAACGGCACGTCCTGGTGGGCGTACGCGGCCAACGCGTCGGAGCGCACCCGGCCCAGCAGTTCGGTGAAGGACGGGTCTCCGGAGAGGTCGGTGCGCAGCACCAGGGTGTTGACGAAGAAGCCGACCAGGTCGTCCAGGGCCTCGTCGGTGCGGCCGGCGATCGGGGTGCCGATCGGGACGTCGGTGCCGGCGCCGAGCTTGCCCAGGAGGGCGGCCAGTCCGGCCTGGAGCACCATGAAGAGGCTGGCGCCGCCGTCCCGGGCGAGGTCGCGCAGGCCCTGGTGCAGCTCAGCGTCGATCCGCACCGGCAGGTGGGCGCCCCGGTAGGACATCACCGCCGGGCGGGGCCGGTCGAAGGGCAGCTCCACCTGCTCGGGCAGGTCCGCCAACCGCTCCCGCCAGTAGGCGAGCTGGCCGCTGAGCAGGCTGTCCGGGTCGGCGCCGTCACCGAGCAGTTCCCGCTGCCAGAGGGCGTAGTCGGCGTACTGGACGGGCAGTGGCGACCACTGCGGCTTCGCGCCCCCGGTACGGGCCGCGTAGGCGGTCCGCAGGTCCCGCAGGAGCGGCCCCGCCGACCAGCCGTCACCGGCGATGTGGTGCACGACCAGCAGCAGCACGTACTCCTCGGCGCCGAGCCGGAAGAGCTCGGCGCGCAGCGGCGGCTCCTCGGCGAGCTCGAAGCCGTACCGCGCCGCCTCTCCCAGCAGGTCCGGCAGCTCGCGCCCGCCGGCCTCGGTCACCCGCAGCCGCGGCCGGGCCTCGTCGGCCTCCAGGACCCGCTGGCACGGCACGCCGTCGACCACCGGGAAGACGGTGCGCAGGCTCTCGTGCCGCTCGACCAGGTCCGCCAGGGCGGCGTCCAGGGCCCGCTGGTCGAGGGTTCCGCCGAGCCGCAGCGCCAGCGGGATGTTGTACGTGGCGCTCGGGCCCTCCATGCGGTGCAGGAACCACAGCCGGCGCTGCGCGAAGGACAGCGGGACGGCCGCGGGCCGCTCGCGCCGCCCCAGCGCCGGGCGGGCCCGGCCCGCGACGTCCACCGCCGCGGCCAGTCCCGCTACCGTCGGCGCGTCGAACAGGTCGCGCAGCCCCAGCTCCACGCCCAGCACCGACCGGGCCCGGGCGACCAGCCGGGTGGCCAGCAGGGAGTGCCCGCCGAGGTCGAAGAAGTCGTCGTCGGCGCCGGCCTCCGGTACGCCGAGCACCTCGGCGAACAGCCCGGCGAGCAGCTGCTCGGTCGCGGTGCGCGGGGCTCGGCCCCGGTCGGCGGGCTGCCGGTCGGGCGCGGGGAGGGCCCGCCGGTCGAGCTTCCCGTTCGGCGTCAGGGGCAGGGCGTCCAGCAGCACGAAGGCCGAGGGCACCATGTGCTTGGGCAGCCGCTCCCGGAGGTGTTCGCGCAGGGCGGTGTCGGTGACCGTGGCGCCGGGCTCGGCGACGGCGTAGGCGACCAGCCGGGGCTCGTCCTCGGTGCGCACCACGGCGGCGGCCCCGGCGACCAGCGGGTGCTCGGCGAGGACGGCCTCGACCTCGCCGAGCTCCACCCGGAAGCCGCGGACCTTGACCTGGTCGTCGGTGCGCCCGAGGAACTCCAGCTGCCCCTCGGCGTTCCAGCGCACCAGGTCGCCGGTGCGGTACATGCGCGAGCCGGCCGGACCGTACGGATCGGCGACGAACCGTCCGGCGGTGAGGCCCGGCCGGTTCAGGTAGCCGCGGGCCAGGCCGGGCCCGGCGATGTACAGCTCGCCGGGCGTGCCGACCGGCAGCGGCCGCAGGGCGCCGTCGAGCACGTGGAGCCGGACGTTGGTGGCGGGCCGGCCGATGACCGGGAGCGGGCTCGACCCCACGGAGGCGACCACCGGGTTGACGGTGCACTCGGACGGTCCGTAGAGGTTGAGGCAGGACACCCCGTCCGCCGCCCGCAGTTCCGCCCACAGCCGCTCCGGGACGGCCTCGCCGCCGGCCGCGACCAGCGCCGGGCGCCGGTTCCCGTCGCCCAGGAGCCCGTGGGCGACCAGGACCTGGAGGTAGGACGGGGTGGCTTCGACGTAGTCCAGCCCGTGGCGCGCCGCGTAGCCGACGAAGGCGTCGGGATCGGTCCAGGTCTCGTGGTCCAGGACGTGCAGCTCGTGGCCCGCGAACAGGGCGAGCAACTGGTTCCACGAGGCGTCGAAGGACACCGACGTGGTCAGGGCCACCCGCCGCCGCGGCCGGTCACCCGTCACTGGCGGGAGGTGGACCTGCCGGAGGTCGGTGAGCAGGTTGAGCAGGCCGCCGTGGGTCGGCGCCACGCCCTTGGGCCGGCCGGTGGAGCCGGAGGTGTGGATGACGTACGCCGGGTGGCCCGGGTCGACGGCCGCCATCGGGTCGGCCGGCGACTGGCCGTTCACCAGGTCGGCCGTCGCCGGGTCGTCGAGGACCAGCCGGTCGACGGAGCCCTCCCCCGGCAGCCGCCCCGCGCTGAGGGTGTCGGTCACCACCAGGGCCGGGCGGACGTCGTCGAGCAGGTGGGCGATCCGGGCGGCCGGGTACTCGGGATCGACCGGGACGTAGGCCGCGCCGGTCTTCAGCACCGCGAGGATCGCCACGACCAGCTCGGCCGACCTCGGCAGCGCCACCGCCACCAGCCGCTCCGGCCCCGCGCCCCGCGCGATCAGCGCGTGCGCCAGCCGGTTCGCCCGCGCGTCCAGCTCCCCGTACGTCAGCGACGCTTCCGGCCCCACCACCGCGACGGCGTCCGGCGTGGCCCGCGCGTGCTTGCGGAACAGCTCCGGCAGGGTCTCGGCCGGGAGTTCCGCCGTCGGCCCGGTGCCGAGGGCCGCCACCTCGCGGTGCTCCTCGGCGGTGAGCAGGTCGATCCGGGCCAGCGGCTCGTCCGGGTCGCAGTCCGCGACGGCGTCGAGCAGGGCGATCAGCCGCTGCTGGTGGGCGGCGAGGTCGTCCGCGCCGTACGCCTCGGGCGAGCCGTGCAGCCTGAGCAGCGGCGGGTTGCCGTCCCGGTAGTCGAACACCCAGACGGCCAGGTCGCTGGTCGACCCCGACACGAAGTGGTGCACGGAGGCGGGGTGCCCGGCGAAGGTCGGCCGGGAGTTGAACGCCATGATGTTGACGATCAGCGGGAACGCCGTCCCGATGCTGCCGGGGGCCCCGAGGTCCCGCAGCAGGTCCTCGCTCCGGTACCGCTCGTGCGCGACGGCCGCCTCGACCTCCCGCGCCGCCTGGGCGACGAGGTCGCCCCACGGCATGTCCGGTCGTACGGTCAGCCGCAGGGGCACCACGTTGGACATCGTGCCGGGTACCGCCGTCAGGTCGCGGTCGGCGGACCGGCGGGCCGTGACGGGGAGGGCGAGCACCACGTCCCGCGTTCCGGTCAGCCGGTGCGCGTAGAGCGCCGCCGCCGCGACCACCAGGCGGGACCAGCGGACGCCGGTCCTCGCCGCCGCGGCGCGCAGCGCGTCCGGGCGCCGCAGTTCCCGCTCCTCGGCCAGCCGCAGCGCGCGGTCCGGGTCGGTCGGGGCCGTGCGGGTCAGCCGGGTCGGTTCCGGCCGGTCGGCGAAGCGTTCCGTCCAGTAGTCGCGGTCGGCGGTGAAGTCCGCCGACGCGCGGTAGGCGGCGTCGCTGTCGACCAGGTCCCGCAGCGGGCCGAACGGGGACGGCGGCACCGGGCCGCCGTCGGCCAGCGCCGAGTACACCTCGCCGACCCGCCCGCGGACCATGGAGCTGCTGATCGCGTCCAGCACCACGTGGTGGTAGTTCAGGTACCAGAGGTACTCGGTCGGCGACAGCTTGACCAGCGCGTGCCCGAACAGCGGGTCGCGCGCGAGGTCCAGCGGGCGCAGCAGGTCCCGCTCCATCCACTCCAGGGCCGCCGCACGGGGCTCGGGCTCCCCGCTGAGGTCCAGGTGGGCCGGCGCCCAGTCCCAGGTCTCGCGGAGGACCTGGCGCGGGCCCTCGCCCTCGTCGACGAAGGTCACGTGCAGGGCGTCGACCTCGTCGACCACCCGGCGCAGCGCCGTCTCGAACAGCCCGGCGTCGACCGGCCCGTGGATCTCCAGGCACTCGCCGACGCGGTAGCCGGGGATCGGTGTCCGGGAGCGCTGTTCGGCGAGCCAGATCTCGCGCTGGGCCCCGGTCAGGGGAAGGACGTCGCCGTCGCGACGGGACATGGGAAGACCTCCGGAAGAGTGTGGGCGGGCAGGCGCGCAGGACGCGCCGACTGCGGTGGCGTCACGCTGTCGGCGGGCGGAGCGGCCTGGTGGGTGGCATCACGCTGTCGGCGAGCGGAGCGGCCTGGTCGGTGGCATCACGCTGTCGGCGAGCGGAGCTGCCTGGTCGGTGGCATCACGCTGTCGGCGAGCGGAGCGGCCTGGTGCGCTCAGGCGGCGAGTTCGCCGGCCTGGAGTCGCCAGAGGGATGCGTAGAGTCCGTGCCGGGCGAGGAGTTCGGCGTGGGTGCCCTGTTCGGCCACGACGCCGCCCTTGTCCATGACGTAGATCCGGTCCGCGTGGCGGACGGTGGAGAGCCGGTGGGCGATCACGACCATCGTACGGTCGGCCGAGAAGGCCCGGAGCGTGCGCTGGATGGCGGCCTCGGTCTCGTTGTCGACGGCCGAGGTGGCCTCGTCGAGGACGACGACCGGCGCGTCCTTGAGGATCGCGCGGGCCAGGGCGATCCGCTGCCGCTGGCCGCCGGAGAGGGCGGCGCCGCGTTCGCCGATCACCGTGTCGTAGCCGTCCGGCAGCGTCGCGATGAAGGTGTGGGCCTCGGCCATCGTGGCCGCCTCCACCAGGGCCTCGTCCGAGGCGCCGAAACTGCCGTAGCGGATGTTGTCGGCGATGGTGCCGTCGAAGAGGAAGGCGTCCTGGGCGACGAACCCGATCGCGTGGCGCAGGTCGCGCCGGCGCAGGTCGCGCACGTCCCGCCCGTCGAGCAGCACGCTGCCGGACTCCGCGTCCTGGAAGCGCATCAGCAGCTTGGCGACGGTGGTCTTGCCGGAGCCGGTGGCGCCGACGAGGGCGGTGACCTGCCCGGCGGGGATGGTCAGCGAGAGGTCCTCCAGGACCGGCGGCCGTCCGGGGTAGGCGAAGGTCACGCCGTCGAGGACGATCTCGCCCTTCACCGTCTCGACGTCGAGCGCTCCCCCGGTGCCCTCGGTCTCGACGGGCAGGGCCTCCAGCCGGTGGACCCGGTCGTAGGCGGCGAGCGTGCGCTGGTACTGGTCGACGATGCCGCCGAGCCGGTTCATCCGCAGCATCACCATCTGCGGCAGCCCGATCAGCGGGCTGAACACCTCGAACCGCAGGGTGCCGTCGAGCACCGAGCGGCCGCCGAGCAGCAGGGTGCCGGCCATCGAACTCGTCGTGCAGACCCGGACGACCTCGGCGTGCCGGATCGTGCCCCGGTCGGTCTGCCGGTTGCTCTCCTGGGCTTCCCCGCTGAGCCGGTCGATGCGCTCGGCCTCGTAGTCCTCGGTGCAGAAGCTCTTGACCGTGGCGCCGGCCTCCAGGGTGTTCACCAGCTGGCTGTGCAGCCTGGCCCGGCGCTCGCCGGAGACGGCGTAGTCGGTCGCGGCCCTGTCCTGGTAGCGGAGCGACAGCCAGGCGATGACCGGGATCGGCAGGAACGCGATCCAGGCGATCTGCGGGGCCAGCAGCAGGAACGCCGGCACCAACAGGGCCAGGCTGGTGCCCAGTTGCAGCACGTCGTTGGCCGAGGTGGCGAAGAAGCTGCCCAGCTGCCGGACGTCGTCGGTGAGCACGCCGGCGATCCGGCTGGTCCGCTCGCCTTCCAGCTGCCCCAGTTCGAGGTGCTGCACATGGGCGTAGGTGCGGCTGCGCCAGTCGTGCTCGATGTCCTGGCCGAGCCCGCGCCACTGGAGGTTCGAGGCGTACGAGAGGCCTGCCACGGCGGCACAGGCGACGGTCACCAGCCCTGCCAGGCCCCAGAGTTGGGCGGTGGCGGTGGTCAGCCCGAAGCGGACCAGCGGCGCGGCCTCGCCCTTGATGAGGACCAGGGCGGTCCAGCCGAGGAAGGTGCCGAGCGCCATCTCCGAGACCTGGCAGGCGACCGAGAGCGCGGAGGCCCGGTAGAGGCGCCGGCGGTGCGGCCCGACGACCTCCCGCAGCGGATGCCGGCCGCTGCCGGACCCGGACAGCTCCCTGGTCCGCTCGACCGCTCGACGCCATGCCGTCCGGACGACGGCGACCGTCGCGACGGCGACCCCGCCGAGTGCCACCAGCTGCCTGCTCAGCGCCGACCCGCGGATCAGCGCGAGGCCGGCCGCCGCCCCGCCGCCCACGGCGAGGACGGGGCGCAGGACGGGAACGCGGTCCGGCCGCGCCCCCGGTCCGGCGGCGGGCCGGGCCGCCGCCGGCGGGGCGGTCCTGACCGGACCCTCCGCGACCCGGGCGACCACCCGGCGCAGGATCCGGCCGACGTCCGCGGCGGGCAGCCGCGGCTCGTGCCGGACGAGGACCCCACCGGTGACCGGGTTCGCCTGCGCCTCGGTGATCCCGGGGACGCGACGCAGAGCCGCCGTGAGGACTTCGGCCGTCCTCGGCCGTCCGAGGACCAGCTTGACGTCCCAGCGCTGGCGGCCCGGAATGACCGAGCGCGGGCTCACGTCCGGATCCACGGAGCGGAATCCGGCCGCGGCACCCAGCAGAGATGGCATGTGTACGATCACCTGTTTGCAGAGGTCGCGAGCGATCCGCCATCGGGCATGACGGAACACTGCGACGGAGCGGAATTCTGAACGGGCGGACGACGCGGCCGGGAGGCCGTCGGCCGGCCACCGCGTGGACGCGGCGCGCGAACTCGGTCGCGCGGTGCGTCCAGGCGGCGGGTCAGGATATGACGATGCGTCAGTGCGCCTTGCCGGCACCGGCGGTCGCGCGGATCTTCGGGGCCCTCGCCTCGGCGTCGCCCGGGGTGGTCGCCCCGGCGTTCTCCTCGACCGGGGCCGCGTCCTCGGCGGCGCGGTGACCCTCACCGGAGGTGACCTGGGCCGCCACCATGTCGGCGGCCACCTCGGCCGCGAGGTCGTGGATGTTCTCGCCGGCCTCGTGGGCGGCCTTCTTCACCTCCATGACGATGCCGACGGACGTCTTGACGACACCGCGCACCAGTGGCTTGAGGAGGCGCTTGGCCAGCGGCGCGACAACGAGACCGATCAGGAACGGCGGAACTACGGGCGGCATGGTGTTCCCATCTCTCTACGCAGACGAATGACAGGGGACCCGGGCGCTTCGGAATCCGGAGCGCCCACAGTAGGACGGACGGAAGTACCCGTCTCGCGGGATGACCGGTTCCCGTCGCGGATTTCCCGCGGAACCGAAACTCCTCGCCGATGGGGTCCACCGCCCGATCCTCCGTCACCGTAGTCGAGTCGAGCTCACCAAAACCAAACACTCCCAAGGGGATTCACTCGTGCGAGTGCAATCCGAACATAACCCAGAACGAACGCTGGTATGTACGCCAATCAATTGATCAGATAATATTATTTATCGATCAGTCGCGACCTTTCAGTTCCCGCGTCACCCTCCGGCGCAGGGCGGCGAACGGCAGCGCGCCACCTCCCAGCACCGCCTCGTGGAAGGCCCGCACGTCGAACCCGGCGCCCCGCCCGGCCTCCGCCTCCGCCCGCAGCCGGACGAACTCCAGGTAGCCCGCGCGGTAGGAGAGCGCCTGCCCCGGCAGGTCCGTCGAGTACCGCAGCAGGTCCGAGGCGATCTGGCCGTCCTCCTCCGTGGAGTTGGCGCGCATGAAGTCCCGCGCCCCCGCCAGGTCCATCGTCCCGAGGTTGAGCCCGGTGTCGACGACCAGCCGCTGCGCGGTGAACCGCTCCTGCGCGAGACGCCCGTACGCGTCCCACGGGTCCTCGTAGAGGCCCATCTCCCAGCCGAGCCCCGCCGCGTACTCGGCCCAGCCCTCGTTGAACGCGCCGAACTCCACCGCCTCGCGGCGCAGTCGCGGCAGCGCGGCGTCCTCCGCCTGCCGGGCGAGGTGGAAGTGGTGCCCGGGCGCCAGCTCGTGGTAGATCAGGGAGGCCGAGCCGATCAGGGACCGCCGGTCCAGGTCCGAGCCGTTGTAGCGGTAGCGCCCGACCGCACTGGCCGCGGTCGGGGCCTCGTAGTACCCGAAGGTCATCCCCGGCTCCAGCGCCGGATCCAACCGGGCCAGCCCGTACGGCGCGGCCGGCAAGGTGGCGAACCACTGCGGCAGCCGCGGCTCCAGCCGGTCGAGGTGGCCGCGGAACCGGGCCTCGACCTCCTCGGGCGTCCGGGCGTACAACCGGGACTCGGTCCGCAGCCGCTCGTGGAACCCGGCCTCGGTGCCGTGGAAGCCGAGGGCCGCGCGCACCTCCCGCATCCGCTCGGCCAGTTCGCGGCACTGGTCGCGGCCGAGTTCGTGCAGCCGCTCGGGCCCGGTGTCGCTCCCGGTGTGGGTCCGGACGAAGTCCCGGTAGGCCTCCTCGCCGCCCTCGTAGTGCGCCCACCCGACGTCCTGCGGCGCCCCTCCCGGGTACGCCGGGTCGTCGACGCACCCGAGCAGCCGGTCGAAGGCCGGCGCCAACTCGGCTTCCACCAGCCGCCGGACACCGTCCCGGAGGCGTCCGCGCCCGGCCGGCCCGAGCCCACCGAGCCGGTCGTCCGCCACCGTGACCCGGCGCCCGGCGGAGGACCGCAGGCCCTCGACCGTGGCCCGCACCCCGGCCAGGGCCGGCGCCGGCACCCGGAAACCGCGCGCGGCCTGGCCGGCCACCTTGTCACCGATCGAGCCGACCACCCGCGCGAGGTCGTGCACCAGCGCCACGTACCGTTCACCGTCGGCTGGTTCGGCGAAGCGGAAGTCGCCCAGGACGGCATCGACGTACAGCGACAGCGGGAAGAGCCGGTACGGCGTGGCGGCGGGCGTCAGCCAGTACCACCGGTGGGCGCGCAACTCCTGTTCCGCCAGCGCCACGAGGACGGCCGCGGTGTCGGCATCGGCGCCGGACAGCTCCGCGCCGTCGAGCGGCCGCATCCGCTCCAGCACGCCGGCCGCGAACCGCTCCCGCTCCTCGGACGCGGCGAGCGACGCCCCCGGCAGCGAGTCGACCGGGAGCCCCTGGCGGACCCGCAGCAACGGCTCCCGCTCCAGCAGGAACTCCCAGTAGCGGTCCGCCAGGTGGCCGACCTCACGGCCCGGCTCGTTCGTCGTCATGTCGACACAGTGTGGCGACGACGGACCGCCAGGTCACCCGGCCGACGGCCTACAGGCCCCGACACCCCTCGAAAGAGTGAACCAGGGGCACGCCGCCGCCGAGCCCCGCGCCCCGGCGCCCACCGCTCCCCACAAGGCGGGAGCACTGCGCCCCTTGAATCGAACACGCCTTTCCCCCAGGTGAGTTGACTCGCCATCGCCAAGGCCCGGTGGCACCATGACGCCATGCTCCGTCGCCCCCCGCCGGCCGCCCTCGCGGCCACCCTGACCGCTGCCGCCCTCGCGCTCAGCGGCTGCGGCAGCACTGCCACGTCCTCGACGAGCACCCCCCTGGTGGACCGCGGGACCGTCCGGATCGCGGCGGCCGGCGAGACCCCGAGCTTCGACCCGTACTCCACCTTCGGCGCCTCCCAGGCCCGCTATGCCTACGACTCCCTGGTGAACGTCGCCCCCGACGGCACCCTGGTCACCGGCCTGGCCACGTCCTGGCAGGCCACCGCCACCACCGCCGACTTCACCCTCCGCCCGGGCGTCACCTGCTCCGACGGCACACCCCTCACCGCCTCCGCCGTCGCCCGGGCCCTCAGCTACGCGGGCGACCCGGCCAACCAGCTCGCCGGCGCCCAGACCGTCCTGCCGAACGTCCCGTTCACCGCCACCGCCGACGACACGACCGGCACGGTGTCCGCGACCACCACCGCCCCCTTCCCGTTCCTCACCCGCAGCATCGGCCTGCTGCCGATCGTCTGCCCGGCCGGCCTCGACCACCCCCGGTCGCTGGCCCGCACCACCCAGGGCACCGGCCCCTACGTGCTCACCCGCTACACCCCCGGCGGGCCCTACGAGTTCACCGTCCGCGACGGCTACACCTGGGGACCGGCCGGGGCGAGCACCGCTGAGCCCGGCCTCCCCGCGCGCATCGTCATCTCCGTCGTCCCCCAGGCCTCCACGGCGGCGAACCTGCTGCTCACCGGGGGCGTCGACATCGCGAACGTGAACGGTCCCGACCGCGCCCGGCTCACCGGCCACGGCCTGGCCGTCACCGACGTGGCCACCGTGGTCGGGCTGACCTTCTTCAACCAGCGCCCCGGCCGGGCCCTCGCCGACCCGGCGCTGCGCCGCGCCCTGGTCTCCGCCCTCGACCGCCAGGGGCTCGCCAACGTCGCCGTCGGCGGCACCGGCCGCCCCGCCGGCGACCTCGGCGCCCCGGGCGCCGTCTGCCACGCCGACCTCGCCGACGCCAACCTGCCCGCCCAGGACGGCGCCGAGGCCCTGCGCGCGGCCGGCTGGACCCGCTCCCCCGGCGGCCCGCTCACCAAGGACGGCCGGGCGCTGCGGCTCCGCCTGATCACCAGCCCCGACCTCGGCCCGACCCTCACCTCCGTCGCCGAGCTGATGGCCCGGCAGTGGACGGCGCTCGGCGCGCGGGTCGACCTGGTCAGCGAGAGCCTGCCCGCCCTCGTCAACGCCATGTACCAGAGCGCCGACTTCGACGTGGTGGTCGGCACCTCGCCGGGCTTCGCGCTGCCGGTCGGCTTCATCCCCTTCTTCTCCGGCCCCACCCCCGCCCAGGGCCTCAACTTCGCGGGCGTGCGCAACCCCGAGTACGACGCCCTGGTCGCCCAGGCCCTCCGGGAGACCGACACGACGGGCTGCGGCACCTGGAACCGGGCCGCCGCCGCGCTCTTCCGCGCGGCCGACGCCCTGCCGATCGCCGACGGCCGCAGCGGCGTGTACGGATACCGCACCACCTTCACCACCACCTTCGGCGGCCAGCTCGTCCCCACCAGCATCCGCCTCCACCAGTGACCGGGGCCACCATGTCCGTACCCCGACTGCTGCGGCACCCCTGGACCGTGTTCCTCGGCCGCCGCACCGTCCGGCTGCTCCTCTCCCTCGCGGTCGTCCTCACCGCCTCGTTCGCGATGATCCGCCTCGTCCCCGGCGACCCGGTCCGCGCCGCGCTCGGCGTCGACGCCGCCCCCGCCCTGGTCGCCGCCCGCAGACACAGCCTCGGGCTCGACGCGCCGTTCCCGTCCCAGTACCGGCACTACCTCGGCGGCCTCCTGCACGGCGACCTCGGCACCTCGCTGACCACCGGGACACCGGTCGCGGAGCTGGTCCGCACCCGGCTGCCGGCCACCCTGGAGATCGCCGGGCTGGCCTTCCTGGCCACCCTCGCCGTCGCCCTGCCCGGCGGCCTGCTCGCCGCCGTCCGCACCCGCGACGGCCGCCGCCCGCGCACCGAGCTGGCGTTCACCGCCGTCACCGCCGGCCTGACCGGGGTCCCGGACTTCGTCCTGGCCGCCGGACTCACCGCGCTGCTGGCCGTCGGCCTCCAACTCCTGCCGGTGGCCGGTGCGGCGGGCGTCGAGTCCTTCGTCCTGCCGGTCCTCGCCCTCTCCCTCGCGCCCACCGCCGTCCTGCTGCGCATCGTCCGGGTGGAGGCGCTGAAGGTGCTGGACGAGGACTACCTGCGCACCGCCCGAAGCAAACGGCTGTCCCCCGCGCGGTACTACCTGCGGCACGCGGCACCGAACACGGCCACCGCCGCGCTCACCGTCGCCGGAAGCCTGCTGCCCGGCCTGATCGCCGGCACCGTGCTGGTCGAGAAGGTCTTCGCCTGGCCCGGCATCGGCTCCGCCATGGCGCAGTCCGTGGTCGCCCAGGACTACCCGGTGGTCCAGGCGATGGTGCTGGTGCTGGGCACCACCGTGCTGCTCGCCGGCCTCCTGGTCGACGTGCTGCTCGCCGTGCTCGACCCCCGCTCGGCGATCAGGGAGATGTGACCATGAGCCTTCCGTCCGGCCTCCGGCGCTCGCCCATGGCCTGGGTCACCGCCGTCATGCTGGCCTCGCTCGTCCTGCTCGCGCTGGCCGGACCGCTGGTCTGGGGCGCGGCGGCCGAGCGCCCGGACCCCTCGGCGGTGCTCCAGGGGCCGTCCGCGGGGCACCCGTTCGGCACCGACAACCTCGGCCGGGACCTGCTCTCCCGGGTCCTGGCGGCCACCCGGCCCTCCCTGCTGCTCGCGCTGGCGGCCGTCCTGCTCGGCGCGAGCGCGGGGGTCCTGCTCGGGGCCGCCACCGCCGTGCTCGGCCGGCGCGCCCGCCGGCTGACCGCCGGACTGGTCAACCTCCTGCTCGCCTTCCCGGCGCTCCTGGTCGCGATGTTCCTCGCGGTCGTGTTCGGCGCGGGCGCCGCCGGGGCGATGCTGGCCCTCGCGGCCGCGGGCGTCCCCGGCTTCGCCCGGCTCGCCCAGACCCTCGCCGCCGGGGTGGCGGGCACCGACCACCTGGCCGCGGCCCGGGTCCTCGGCCTGCGCCGCCTGCGGCTGCTCTGGCGGCACGTCCTGCCCAACATCGCCGAGCCCCTGCTCCTGGCCACCACCACGGCGGCGGGGACCTCCCTGGTCGCCCTCTCCGGGCTGAGCTTCCTCGGCCTGGGCGTCCAACCGCCCGGCTACGACTGGGGGCAGCTGCTCAACCAGGGGCTCGACCGCGTCTACGCCGAGCCGCTGCCCGCCCTCGCACCCGGTCTGGCCATCCTCTACGCGGCCCTGACCTTCCAACTGCTCGGCGAGGTCCTGGCCGGGAGCGTCGCCCGGCGCGGCCCGGCGCCGCGCACGCCCGTACCGACGCCCGCCGCGAGCGGCCCCGCCGAGGACGGCCTGGTGCTCCAGGTCGAGGACCTCCACGTCGAACTCCCCACCCCTGACGGCGTGATCCGGCCGGTGCGCGGCGTCAGCCTCGCCCTGCGGCCTGGCGAGACCGTCGGGCTCGTCGGCGAGTCGGGGTCGGGCAAGTCGCTCACCGCGCTCGCCGTCGCCGACCTGCTGCCGTACGGTGCCCGGGCGCCCCGGCGCACCCTGCGGCTGCTCGGGGCCGACCTCGCCGCCCTGCCCCCGAAGGAACGGGACCGGCACCTCGCGACCGGCCTGGCGGTGATCTTCCAGAACCCGGCCTCGGCGCTCAACCCGTCCCTGCGGATCGCCACCCAGCTCACCGAGACCGTCCGGGCCCACCGGGGCGCGAGCCGTGCCCGGGCCGCCGCGGAGGCCGCCGACGCGCTGCGCCGGGTCGCCCTCTCCCCGGCGCTGCTGCGCTCCCGCCCCCACCAGCTCTCCGGCGGCCAGCGCCAGCGCGTGATGATCGCCTCCGGGCTGATGGTGCGTCCGGGCCTGATCATCGCCGACGAGCCGACCACCGCGCTCGACGTCACCGTGCAGCGGCAGATCACCGGGCTGCTGTCCGAGATCCGGCGGGACACCGGCGCCGCCATCCTGTTCATCAGCCACGACGTCGCGCTCGTCGGGGAGTTCTGCGAGCGCGTCCTGGTGATGTACGCGGGCACCATCGTCGAGGCCCTGCCCGCCGACCGCCTCGCCGACGGCGCCCGGCACCCCTACACCCGGGCCCTGGTCGCCTCGGTCCCGGAGCTCACCGCCGACCGCGACCGGCCGCTGCGGACCGTCGACGGCGCACCGCCCGACCCGCTGCTGCCCGCCCCGGGGTGCGCGTTCGAGCCCCGCTGCCCGCGCCGCCGGGACCACTGCGCCGAGCAGGCCCCGCCGCTGGAGGACCTCGACGCCGGCCACCGGGTCGCGTGCTGGTCCCCGGTACCGGTGGCGGCGGACCCGGAGACGGTGGCCGCGTCATGACCGAACTCCAGGTGACCGGCCTCACCGTCCGCCACCCCGGCCCGCGCGGCCCGGTCACCGCCGTGGACGGCGTCTCGCTGGAGGTCCCGTCCGGTACGACGCTCGGGCTCGTGGGCGAGTCCGGCTCCGGCAAGTCGAGCCTGGCCCGCGCGATCGTCGGCCTCACCCCCGTGCACGCCGGCCGGGTCCTGCTCGACGGCCGGGAGGCCCGCACCCGCACCGTCCGCGACCGCCGCCGGCTCGGCCGCCTGGTCCAGGTCGTCCTCCAGGACCCGGACACCGCGCTCGACCCGCGGATGACGGTCCGCCAGACGCTCGTCGAAGCGGCCACCGTCTTCCGCCGGCTCGACCGGCCCGCACGCGCCGAACGCGTCGCCGAACTGCTCGGCCTCGTCGGCCTGGACCCGCGGCTCGCCGACCGGCTGCCGCGCCGGCTCTCCGGCGGGCAGCGCCAACGGGTCGCCATCGCCCGCGCCCTGGCCGTCGAACCCGGCCTGCTGATCGCCGACGAGATCACCTCGTCGCTCGACGTCTCGGTGCAGGCCTCCGTCCTCAACACGATCCGGGAACTCCAGCAACGCCTCGGCCTGTCCATGCTGTTCATCGGCCACAACCTGCCGGCGGTCTGCCACGTCTCCGACGCGGTGGCGGTCATGCGGCACGGCCGGATCGTCGAGACCGCCCCCACCGGAACCCTCCTGCGCGCCCCTCGGCACCCGTACACTCGGACGCTACTCGCCGCCGTGCCGAGCCTGCGCACGCCGCCGCCCGGGGAGGGGCCGCCATGACCGACGTTCGACCGGACGCCGTGGTCGTCGGAGCCGGGGTGATCGGCGCCGCCGTCGCCCTCGAACTCGCGCGCGCCGGGCGGCAGGTGGTCGTCGTGGACAAGGCGGGCGCCGTCGGCCACGGGTCCACCAGCGCCTCCAGCGCGATCATCCGCTTCAACTACTCCACCTTCGCGAGCGTCGCCACCGCCTGGGAGGCGCAGCACCTCTGGACGTCCTGGCCCGACCACCTGCGGCTCACCGGCCCCCGCCCGCTCGCCGCCTTCCACCGCACCGGCGCCGTGCTGCTCGACTCCCCCGAGGTCGAACCCTCCGAGACCGCCGCCCTGTTCGAGCGCGCCGGCGTCCCGTACGAGCGGTGGGACGCCCCGACGCTGCGCAAGCGCCTTCCCGGGATCGACCCCGGACGGTACTGGCCGCCGAAACCGGTGGACGACGACGCCTTCTTCGCCGACCCGTCCGGCGAACTCGGCGCCCTGTTCACCCCGGACGCCGGATACGTCGACGACCCCCAGCTTGCCGCCCTGAACCTCGCCGACGCCGCGGTCGGGCTGGGCGCCCGACTCCTCCTCCACCACACCGTGGTGGCCGTCGACCGGCACGCGGACCGGGTCACGGGCGTCCGCCTGGCCGACGGCTCGCGGATCGCCGCACCGGTCGTGGTCAACGCCGCCGGCCCGTGGTCGGGCGGCCTCAACCGGCTGGCGGGCGTCGGCGCCGACTTCACGATCGGTGTGCGTCCGCTGCGCGAGGAGGTCCACCAGGTCCCCGCACCGGACGTCCGGACCGCCGACCCCTTCCCGCTGGTCGCCGACCTCGACGTCGGCACCTACGTCCGCACGGCCCCGGGCGGGCAGCTCCTGGTCGGCGGGACCGAGCCGGACTGCGACCCGCACGAGTGGATCGACGACCCGGACGGGGCCGATCCCCGCCCCACCGCCCGGCGCTTCCGCACCCAGGTGACCCGGGCGGCGCGCCGGTTCCCCGCGCTCCGGGTCCCCAACCGGCCCCTCGGCGCGGCGGGCGTGTACGACGTCGCCGACGACTGGACCCCGATCTACGACCGCACCGCCCTCGACGGCTACTACGTCGCGATGGGCACCAGCGGCAACCAGTTCAAGAACGCCCCGCTGGTGGGCCGCTACCTCGCCACCCTGATCGACCGCGTCGAGGCCGGGCACGACCACGACGGCGACCCGGTGCACTTCCGCTGCGACCACACCGGCACCGTGGTCGACCTGGGCACCTTCTCCCGTCGCCGCCCGGTCCGGACGGACTCCGCGCGGACGGTCATGGGCTGATCACGGGCAGCTCGCGCACCAGGTCCCCGACCACGCCGACCACGAACTCGGGCGTCTCGTGCGGGAAGTCGTGACCCGTCCCCGCCGGTGTGTACACCAGCCTCGACGCCGTCGACGCCGCCAGGTAGCGGACCCGGCTGCGGAGGTAGAAGCGGCTGATCCGCTCGGCCTCGACCGCGTCCCGGGCACCGGCCAGCACCGCCTCGCCGCCGATCAGGTCCCGCGGTACCACCAGCACCAGCGGCAGGTCCCCGAGGTCCCCGTCGTACACCACGGTCTCCCAGCCCACCCGTGCCAGCCCGGACGGCGACAGCTCGGCGAAGATCGACGCGGCGGCGCAGCCCGGCCCGGTCCGGCCGCCGGGGCCCCGGTGCGCGCCGAACAGCTGCCGCACCGCCGTCAGCAGGACGCCCCGGCGCAGCGCCGCGAGCTGCCCGTTGGGCGGCGCGAAGGCGATGACCTCCAGGGGGGTCGGGTCCAGCAGGACGAGCCCCGCCACCAGGTCCGGCCGGCGCCTGGCCACGTTCGCGACCAGCAGCCCGCCGAAGGAGTGGCCGACGAACACGAAGGGTGCCCGCTCCCCCGCCGCCTCCAGCGCCGCCGGCAGCTCCGCCGCCTCGGCCGCCGTCGTCCGGGGGAACGGCCCGACGTCGCTCCAGCCCGTCCCCGGGCGGTCGACCAGCACCGACCGGGCCTGGGCCGACAGCATCGTGTGCAGTTCCCGGAGGTCCTCGCCGGGGGCGTGCCCGCCGGGCATCCAGACCACCGTCGGCCCCGCCCCGGCCCGGCCCTCGGCGAGGACGTGCATCCGGTGACCGCCCACGTCCACCAACCGCCCCGGCGGCGGATGCGCCCGCGCCTCCCGGGCCACCAGCACCAGGTGCCGAACGGCCCCGGCCGCCAGCAGCACCCCGACGGCCAGCGCCAGGCCAGCGAGCGCCACCGACCAGGCCGCCCCCACCGCGAGGAGGCCACCGCCCGCTGCCGCCACCGCCAGCGCGACCGGCGCCCCGATCCAGTCCCGGCTCACCACTGCGAGCAGGGAGTTCGCCATTCGTCCGTCCCGTCGCATCGGCCCTCCGCGACAGCAGCGCGTCCGACAACTGCCCCCTGGCCTTCTCTTTCCCGCCCACTCGTGCCCTCACCCTGATCAACTCCCCCACAGTCCGGCATTCCGGGCCCCGGACGCACCCGGGGCCGTGCCGGTCGGCTGCCGGCCGGGCACCGCCGGACCGACCCGATCCGTCCGGCCCCCTGGTCCCGGCTCCGTGACCGGTCGAAGATGGCGGCATGGGTGTCGACGGAGCGGGTGCCGGGCTGCTGGTGACGAACGTGCGCGTCTTCGACGGGACCGGAGCGGAGGCGGCGCCGGGGTACGTCCGGGTGGAGCGGGACAGGATCTCAGAGGTGGTGCTGGGCCGTCCCTTCCCGTCCGGTCCCCCGGGTGGCGCGACGGTGCTCGACGGCGGAGGCCGCACCCTCATCCCCGGGCTCACCGACGCCCACGTCCACCTGTTCGCGGCCGGCGGCACCATGGCGGAGCTCCAGCTCGCCCCGACCGGCACCGTCTACTACCAGGCCCTGGCCGCGGCCCGCTCCATGCTGATGCGCGGCTTCACCACGGTGCGGGACATGGCCGGCGACACCGAACCGCTGCGGCGGGTGCTGGACGGCGGGCTGTTCCCGGGCCCGCGGATCTACCCGAGCCAGGCGGCCGTCTCCCAGACCTCCGGCCACGGGGACTTCGGGACGGTCCACGACGCCCCCACCGCCCTGGGCGGGCCGCCGGCCCGGAGCGAGCAGCTCGGGTTCACCCGGGTGGCCGACGGGCCGGAACGGGTGCTCGCCGCGGTGCGCGAACAGCTCAGGAAGGGCGCCACCCAGATCAAGCTGATGGCCGGCGGCGGCGTCAGCTCGGAGTTCGACCCGCTGGACGTCCTGCAGTTCACCCCGGCCGAGCTGGAGGCCGCCGTCGCCGCGGCCTCCGACTGGGGCACCTACGTGACCGTGCACGTCTACACCTCCGAAGGCGTCCGCCGCGCGGTGCGGGCCGGGGTGCGCTGTGTCGAACACGGGCACCTCCTCGACGAGGACACCGTCCGCCACCTCGCGGAGCAGGGCGTCTGGCTGAGCACCCAGCCGTTCGAGGTCGACGACCACCACTACGCCTCGCCGGACAGCGCCCGCAAGAACCGCGAGGTCTGCGAAGGCGTCGCCCGCACCATCGGCTGGGCGGTGCGGCACGGCGTGCGGCTGGCCTTCGGCACCGACCTGGTCTTCGACCCCGGGAAGGCCCACCGGCAGAACGAGATGCTCGTCCGGCTCGGCGGCCACCTCGGCCCGGTCGAGGCCCTGCGGACGGCCACCTCCGGCAACGCCGAGCTGTTCCGCCTGTCCGGCCGCCGGGACCCCTACCGTGCCGCACCGCTCGGCGTCATCGCGCCGGGCGCCTGGGCCGACCTCCTGGTCGTCGACGGCGACCCGACCACCGACCTGTCCGTGCTCGCCGACCCCGAACGGAACCTGCGACTGATCGTCAAGGACGGCGTCGTCCACAGGAACGAACTCGGTTGACCCCCTCGCTGTGGCCGGTCAGGCGTGCCGGAGGCAGAGGGTTCCCCACTGGAATCCCGCACCGATCCCGGACAGCACATAGGTGTCCCCCGGGAGCAGGGCGCCTTCGGCCACGGTGGCGTGGAGCGCGGTGAACAGCCCGGCCGACCCGGTGTTGCCCAGTCGGTCGACCGTGACGGGGACGCGCTCGCGGGGAACGCCCAGGGCGGTCATGGTCTCGGTGAGGATGTTCAGGTTGGCCTGGTGCAGGAAGAAGTACCGGATCCGGTCGACCGGCACACCGGCCCGGTGCGCGGCGCTCGCGATGCTCTCGGGCAGGCGGGCGGTGGCGGTGTTCCAGACGGCGCGGCCGTCCATCCGCAGATAGTGCTCCCCGGCGGCGACGGTGGCCGCCGTGGTGGGCAGCCGGGATCCCCCGGCGGGGATCTGGACGCCGTAGGAGAGCTGGGAGCCCAGGTCGTAGGAGAGCAGGCCCGCTCCGGCCTCGTCGGTGCGGGTGAGCACCACGGCCGCCGCGGCGTCTCCGAAGAACACCCCGGCGGTGCGGTCGGTCGGATCGGTGACCCTGGAGGCGCAGTCGGCCGCGAGCAGCAGGACGGTGCTGATGGAGGGGTTCTGCAGGAGGTGGGCGGCGATCAGCACGGCCTGGACGCCGGAGGCACAGGCCGCCTGGGTGACGTCCAGGGACAGGGCGCGGTGGGCGCCAAGGGCGTCCTTGACGATCAACGCGGTCGACAGGAGCGGCTGGTCCCCGGTGTAGGAGGCGACGATGACCGCGTCCAGCTGGGCAGGCCCGACCCCGGCGGCCTCCAGGGCCGGGTGGGCCGCGGCGACGCACATGTCGGAGGTCGCCAGGTCCGGGGCCAGCCGCCGGCGCTCACGGATACCGGTGCGGCTGGTGATCCACTCGTCGCTGGTGTCCAGGGTGCGGGTGAGCTCCTGGTTGGTGACGACGGCCGGCGGCAGGTGCACCCCCGTCCCGGCGACGGCGAACGGCACGGGCAGGCCGGCGCCGGTCTGGTGGTGCAGCGTCTGCTCCACGGTGACGGTCACAGCAGGGTGCTCCGCCCGGATTCGATCGGTCCGCCGCGAGAGGCTCCCATGGTTCTTTTCCTTCCCCTGCCGGTCCGTCATTTTTCAGTACCGTCGCATCGTTCCATGAAACATCGGGGCCAGATGTCTCGTGGTAATCCGTAAGCGTGACGAAGCCGCCGACCAATTGACATCCAGTCGCCGTGATGTGCTATCGACCGGCTTCCTGGAATGGATCCGCGCAGGAAAAAGGAATACGCCGCTCTCACAATTGACCGTCCACTCCGAAAAGTCGTACGAAAAGAGCGCGGATGACCGATCCAATGGTGCACCGGGGGTCGTCGGCGGTGAGGACGTCGAACTGCGGGGCTCGACGGCGGCCCGGGCATCATCGCCGCCGGTGGCTGCGGCGAGTCGCGAATCTCGATGGCGTTGCGGCGCTGGTGCTGCCAGGGTGTCCCCGTGCCGAAGAAGTTACTCTTCATGACCCTAGCCGGGCATGGACACATCAATCCAATGGTGCCGTTGGTCGAGGAACTCGTACGGCGCGGGCACCAGGTGGACTACGCCACCGGAGCAGGCCACGCCGCCGCGGTCACCAGTGCCGGCGCACGCTGGTTGGAACTGCCGCCGCTGGAGCCGTTCACACCACCATCGAAGATCGGCCCAGAGGCCGTGGCCGGCTGGTTACGCCACTACTTCGCGGCAATGCGCGCGACCTACCCGGTGTTGCAGAAGTACTGTGCCTCGGAGCCGGTGGACGCAATCTGTTACGACACGACGAACTGGCCTGCCCGGACCATCGCCAGGAGGCTGGGGATCCCCGCCGTGCAGTGCTTCCCTCACCTCGCCTCGAACGAGGCGTACTCACTGGACCGGCAGTTGACCGCAGGGCTCGACACCGGCGATCCGGCGATGGCCTTGCTCGCCGCTGACTGTGAGGCCTTCTCCACCGAGTACGGCGTCCCGCTCGGTGTCGCCGACACCATGACGATGGCGGACGGGCTCAACCTCGTGTTCGTCCCGCGAGAGTTCCAGCCGGCCGCTGACAGCTTCGACGAACGTTTTCACTTCGTCGGCCCCTCGATGGGCAGTCGCGAGCAGACCGAGCACTGGTCGCCGCCCGACCCCGACGCGCCACTGCTGTATGTCTCACTGGGCACCGTCTTCAACGGTCGCCCGGAGTTCTACCGCGCCTGCATCGACGCCATCGCCGACGGGCCCTGGCAGCTGGCGATGACCGTGGGCGATACGGATGCTGCCGTACTCGGCGCCATCCCGAGCCGGGTGGACGTCCGGTCGCGGTTCCCGCAACTGGCGGTACTCCGCCATGCCACCGCCTTCGTATCGCACGCCGGAATGAACTCCGTTATGGAGGCGCTGCATTACGAGGTCGGCCTCGTCGCCGTCCCGCGGACACCCGAGCAGGCTGCCAACGCCGGGCGCCTGGGGGAACTCGGGCTCGGCGAATGCCTGGACGCCGACATGGTGAGCGCCGAGGCACTGCGGGCGGCGATCGACAGGGTCGCCTCAGACCCGGCAGTACGCGTCAGCCTTGCGGGAATGCGCCAAGCCATCCTGCGAAGCGGTGGAGTCACACGCGGCGCCGATGTGATCGAGCTGTACCTCCGTCAGCACTCCGTGTGACTCTGCGCTCCTGCGTCGCCCTCACCGGAAGCGGGTGCGGCCACCACGTGATCGTCAAGAGCTGTGTGGACCGGTCGTCGCCGTCTCCGTCGACGGCGACCGCCTGGCCTCCGGGACACCGGCGTTCACGAGGACGGCTGTCCCGGAGCATCGGTGCCGTCCGGCTCGTCACCAGGTGGCGGGCAGGTGCAGGGGGCTGCGGGTGGAGGTGCCCAGCCGCCATTCGATCCCGGTGGTCGGCAGGGTGAGGCGCAGGCCGGGCAGGCGGGCGGCGAGACGGTGGAGGGCGATCCGCATCTGGAGGCGGGCCAGCCACGCGCCGGGGCAGAAGTGGGGACCGGCGCCGAAGGCCAGGGTGCCGGCTTCCAGCGGGTCGAACAGCCGGCTGAGGGAATCGGGTGGGAAAACGCCGGGGTCCCGGCTGGCGGTGGTGCGGTCGGCCGCGACGATGTCGCCGGCGCCGATGGTCACGCCGCCCAGCTCGACCTCCTCGGCGGTACGAAGGAGGCTTCCGGGGCGTTCCCTGTTGGCGCCCAGGGGGATGGTGTGCAGCAGCCGCTCCGCCGCCAGGGCGGCCGCCGCCTCGTCCGAGCCGATGCGGCTCCAGGCGTCGGGGCGTTCGGCGAGCAGGTAGAGCACCGCGTTGGCCAGCGTGGTCATGCTGGTCTCGTGTCCGGCCACCATCAACCCGCACACGAGGTTGACCAGTTGGCGCTCGGACACCTCACCCTCGCGGTCCGCGGCCCGGACGATGGCGCTGACCAGGTCGTCGCCGGGTGCGCGTCGGCGGCCGGCGAGCAGCCCGGCCACGTACGCGGTGAACTCCCGCATCGCGCGGATGACTTCGGCGGGGTCGCGGTCGGCGGTGGCGAAGGCGAGCTCGGTCCAGTCCCGGACGCGTCCGAGGTCCTCGCCGGGGAGGTCCATCATCCTGGCGATCACCTCGCTCGGCAGCGGCCTGGTGTACCCGGTGACCAGATCGGCCGGGGCGCCGAGCCGCACGAGGTCGTCCAGCAGCCGGTCGACCACGGAGGTCACCCACGGACGCGACCGCTCGATCGCGCCGGGGGTGAACGCCCGTTGGAAGACGCGGCGCATCCGGTGGTGCTCGATCCCGTCCTTGTGGAACATCGAGTCCCGGTCGCTGCCCAGATTGGGCGTGTCACTCAGCGGCGGCGCGTCCGGGGCGAACAGCAGCGACCGCTTGAACCGGGCGTCCACGAGGGCCCGGCGGACGTCGTCGTAGCGCGTGACCAGCCAGATCGGAGTGCCGTTCGGCAGCTGCTCACGGCGCGGCGGCCCCACGGACGGCAGCTCCATGCGGTGCATCGGGACCAGCCGTGCTCCGGGGACAGTGATTGTGAGGTTCTCGGTCTGGGGCAACGGTTCCCCCTGGGATCGTCGGATGGCTGCGGTGCGGTCGGCAGGCACCGGCGGCTCTCGGGCGGGTCACCGCGCGCCGTCGGCGTCGGACGGACGGGCACGGTGGCTCGCGGACGTCATGGTGGCGAAGCGGCAGCCGGGGCGCCAACCGGCCCGCTCAGGGTTCACCCGTCCGGCGGCAGACGGCCGGGCGTCCCGCCCCCGGTCCGACGGTTCCCCTACTCCTGTCCGACTACCGCCGGCCGCTCGCCGCGAGCGGGCGGGAGCGCAGCAGGGCGCGGGTCGGCAGGGCCGTCGCGGCGAGGCAGAGGGCCACGGCCGCGGCGGCCAGCGGCAGGGCGGTGCCGGGCGGGACGTACGGCGGGGCGTCGGCGAGGCCCCGGGCGATCGGGACCAGGGTGATCCAGGCGATCAGGCTTCCGAGCAGCAGCCCGGTCGCGGCCACCAGCAGGGCCTCCCAGCGCATCATGCCGCGTATCTGGCGGCGGGTGGCGCCGGTGAGGCGGAGCAGGGCCACCTCGCGGCCGCGGTCCAGGACGGTCATCACCAGGGTGTTGGCGGCGGTGATCGCGGCGAAGCCGCCGAGGACGGCCGCCATCACGGAGTTCGCCCAGTCGCCGGCCTCGCGCCTGCGGTCGGTCTGCGCGACGTACCCGGCGCGGTCGGCCACCGTGAGCCCGACGACCGTGGCGGCCCCGGTGGTGGAGGCCTCGGCGGGGAGCTTCGCCAGCCGGGCGGCGACGTCCGCGCGGTCGGCTCCGGGTGCGTCCGCGACGAGCACCTGGCTGTCGTAGGCGACGGCGGCGTGTGCGGCGACGGCGGCCCGGGGCAGGATCAACTGCCCGAAGCCGAGGCCGCGTTCGTAGGTGGCGACGACCGTCAGCTGTGTCTGGGTGCCGTCGCCGAGCCAGAAGGAGGCGCGGTCGCCGACGCTGTGGCCGAGCCTGTCGGCGAGGGCCGCGTCGAGGGCGACGGTGTCCGTGCCCCGGGCGAGGTCGGCGAGCGAGCCGCTGCGCACGCCCAGGTCGAGGACCCGGGGCAGCCTCGCCGCATCGCCGGACACGCCGAGGGCGTTGGCGGAGCGGAGCTTCCCGTCGGAGCGGTAGACGGCTCCGGTGCGCAGCACGCCCACGGCGGCTTCGACGCCGGGCACCTCGGCGGCCCGTTCGGCGGTGGCGGCGGGCAGGCCGCGACCGGTGGAGCCGAGCACGTGGTCGGCGACGACCCCGGCACGCAGCTGTTCGCCGGTGGCGTGCCCGACGCTGCTCTGGATGAACAGCATGGTGCCGCAGAAGGCGCTGACCATCACGATGGGCGTGATCGCGGAGGTCAGCCGGCGGGCGTCGGCCCGGGCGTTGTCGGCGGCCAGCGATCCGGCGGTGCCGCCCGCGCCCGCCCGCAGCGGCAGGCCGAGCACCCCGGCGGCGACCCGGGCCACCCAGGGGCCGAGCAGGGCGGTGGCCACCAGGAAGCACATGACCACGCCGAGCGCGGTGTTGGCGGCGTTCTCACCGCTCAGGCCGGCGGCGACGGCGGCCAGCACGACGCCGCCCACGACCGCCGCCAGACCGAGGAGGGCCCGCACCACGCCCGCCCGGCCGGCCGGCACCGAGGCCTCTCCGAGCGCCTGGCCGGGGCGCAGGCGGGAGGGACGGTGCGCGGCGAGGTAGCCGGCGGCCAGCGCGGCCAGCGAGCAGGTGGCGACGGCGACGAGCGCGGGGACCGCTCCGACGTCCAGTTCGACGCCCTCGGGGACGGCGCCGCGGGAGACCAGTCCGTCGAACCACCAGCGGGCCAGCGCCACGCCCGGGACGAGGCCGAGCAGGCCGGCGAGGGGTGCCACCAGCATCGCCTCGGTGGCGACCGTGCGGCGGATCTGGCGGGGGGTCGCGCCGACGGCGCGCAGCAGGGCGAACTCGCGGGCCCGCTGACCGACGGCCAGGGCGACGGTGGACACCACCACGAAGACGGCCGTCATGGTGGCGGTGCCGCCGAAGGATCCGCCGATCGCGATCAGCAGCGTCCGGCTCTGCCCGAGCCCAGGCTGTTCGACGGAGCCGCGGTCCTCGCCGGTGACCACCCTGATCCCGGTGGGCGACGCCCCGGAGGCCTGCGGGCCGGCGGTGTCGCGCAGGGCCTCGCGGAGCCGGCGGGCGAGGTCCTTGGCGCCGACGCCCTCGCTCGGCTGGACGGCGATGGCGTCCACCCGGCCGGGGTGACCGGAGAGCTGCCCGGCCACCGCGTCGGCGAACCAGGCCGTCGGGCCGGCGTTCTGCGGCGCGGCCAGGCCGGAGATCCGGTAGGTGCCGCTGCCGCCGGGCGCGACCAGGGTGAGGCTCGCGCCGGGTGCCAGCCGGGCGTCCCGTGCGGTGGCGGCGTCCAGGACCACCTCGTCCGGGCCGGGGGCGCGGCCCTCGACCAGGGTGTCCGCGCCGCCGGCGATGCCGAGCGCCGCGTACCCGCGCCCGGTCAGGCCGGGTGCGGCCGGACCCGGTTGGATCGGGAAGGCGGTGTCGGGACGGGCCGCCGCGACACCGGGCAGGGCGGCGATGCGCTGGGCCAGGGCCGCGTCCACCCGGGGCCGGTCGGGCACCGGCCGGTCGACGGCCTTCTCCTTCTTGTTGACCTTGCGGACGATCCCGATGTCCGGACCGGCCGCGACGACGACCGGCGCCTGCGCGTAGCGCACCGGGGGCACGCTCGCGGTGATGCCGCTCTGCAACAGGGTGCCGCAGCCCATGATGACGGCCGCGCCGAACAGCAGGGCGACGAAGGTCCCCGCGAAGGAAGGCGGCCGGAAGCGCACGGAGGCGCGCGCGAGTCCGTTGCTCATGCCGCCGCCCCCGACGGGGCGGTGGAGCTGCCGCGGCCCGGCGCGAGGTCGACCCCGCGCACCGCGTGCACCGTCCCGACGCCGCGCCCGTGGCCGCGCCGCACCGCGCGCGGTCCGATCGCGGGGCGGGCGGGGGCGTGAGGCTCGGGCGGTTCGTACTCCGGGCGGTGGTGGCGGGCTGCCATGGTGCTGCCATCCCTCGTGGATCGTGTCCGTCAGCGACGGGGTCCAGGCTAGGAACGGCGGGTGGGTACGAACCATGGTGGCGACCGGCGTGCGTGGGGTGGGGATAACCCCACCCCACGCGCGCGGGCCTCGGGCGGGCCGGACCGGCTCCAGCGGGCCTTGCCGCCCGGCCACGGCTCAGCCGCAGTGCTCGAAGCTGTAGCCGGTGTCACCGGTGCCGGAGAACTCGATGTACTTCAGCCCCCCGATGAAGTCGATGCAGGCCCCCTTGGCGTACGCGTAGACCGGGCCCGCGTACTGGGTGTAGTTGCTGCCGACACCGTCCTTGATCCAGGTGCTGTCGCGGGAGCGCCGTATCTCGACGAAGATCTCGTGCTGGCCGCTGACGACCGCGTCGTTCCCGCGGGCGATCGCGCAGTTGTACCCGTTTCCGCTGTTGTAGTAGATGTCGATGAAGCCGACCACCGCGGCCACGTTGTGGATGTCGTTGATCTCCCAGCTCCGCTTGAAGTCGTACGCGCTCCCGCACTTGTTGACCCGGGCGGAGGCGTGGGCCGCGCCGGCGGAGAGGCCGACGAAGCCTCCGGCGAGGACGGTGGCCGCGAGGACCGTCGCGAGACGCTTCCTGATCATCGAGAACTCCTTCGAGTGCCGGGGTTCGCGGACCGCTGCCGCGATCCGCGCGGAACTTCCGGCGGCGGGTGGTGCGTTGCTGGATCGCGTCGCCGCCGGGTGGTCGTCGGGCGGCCGACCGCCCCCGTTGTCGTCGGTCGGCCGCCCGGTCGCGGCGCTCGGGGTCCGTGGTACCGACTCCCCGGCGCCCCGTCAGGGGGCGGCCGGCCCGCTCGAACGGGCCCTGCCGCCCGGAGGGGTTCAGCCGCAGTGCTGGGCTTTGTAGCTGGAGGCCCCTTGCCCCGTGAACTCGTTGTACTTCAGCCCACCGACGAAGTCGATGCAGGACCCCTTGGCGTACACGTAGACCGGGCCCGCGTACTGGGTGTAGTTGCTGCCGGCGCCGTCGTCGATCCAGCCGTCCGTTCCGGAGCGCCGTATCGCGACGTAGATCTCGTGCTGGCCGGTGACGGCCGCGTCGCGCCCGCGGGCGATCGCACAGTTGTACCCGTTCCCGCTGTTGTAGTAGATGTCGATGAAGCCGACCACCGGAGCCGCGCTGGAGTTGTCGGTGATGTCCCAGCTCCACTTGAAGTCGTACGCGCTCCCGCACTTGTTGACCCGGGGGTAGGCGTGGGCCGCGCCGGCGGAGAGGCCGACGAAGCCTCCGGCGAGGACCGTGGCCGCGAGGACCGTTGCGAGACGCTTCCTGATCATCGAGAGCTCCTTCGAGTGCGATGGTTGCCGAGGGCCGGGGCCCCGGGGTGACCGCCGCCGCGGGCCCAGCGCGGCCCCGGCGCCGGCACCGGAAGTCCCGGCCTGGGCTTCCCGTCGCAGGCCGCGACAAGTTGTCCGAAGACCCGGTGGAGTTCCCACAGTGCGGGCGTATTTGATTGTCCATCTACAAGACTCGGCCGCGGCCCAGGTGAACAGCGGACAACCCGGATTGACCACGGACACGGCAGGGGGCAGGGAATGGGGAGCGCCGGACGCCCACAGGGGCGGTTCAAGGGCGAGACCGAGCAGGCGAACGACCTGGCCGGGCTGGTGCGGGAGGTGACCTCCGGGCTCACCGTCCGCGAACTCGCGCGCCGGTACCCGGCCGGCAGGACCAGCTGGAGCGAGTACCGCTCCGCGGAGAAGGACATCCCGTGGCACCTGCTCCGGCAGCTGATCCACGACCGCGTGACGGACCCTCGGGCCCAGGCGGTGCTCCTGGCCCGGGCCGGTCAGCTGCACGAACGGGCCGGGCTGGCGGCCAGGGGACTCCCGTCGCCCGCGGCAGGGCGGTCGGACGCGCGGCAGGCACTGGATCTGGCCAGGCAGGCGCAACGGCAGGCCGAGGCCGGCGTGGCGGAGGCAGAGGAACTGATCCGCGTGCTGATCGCCATCGTGGCCGAGCTACGGGGTGAACTGGGCGCCGCCGGAGCGGACGGGCCGGCCCCCGTCGCGCCGCTGCCGCCCGGCGGGGGCGATGCGGGGCAGCGGCGGGCCCGGCTACTGGAGGCGACGCGCTGCCTGGACGAGGTGCGCCGCATCCGGGAGAGCGCGTACGACGCACGGCGGACCGCGGAGCAGGAGCAACGCGCCATGGGGCTCCTGGTCGACCAGGAGCAGTCACCGGCCGGGGCCGACGGTGGCCGACAGCCGGGTACGGAGCCCGCGGTGGCCGACGGGGTGCCGGCGCACCTGCCCGTGCTCCGGCGCCTGCACACGGACCTCCTCGCGGTACGCACGGCCCTGGCCGGCCGGTACCTGGAGGTGGCCCGGATGGCCCCGGCGACGACCGCCGCCGTGGTTGTCCGCGGTGAGCTGGTCCCGGTCACGGACAATCGCCCGACCGGCCTCTTCCCGCCGGGCCCGGCGTTCGACGACCCGCTCTACCCCACCGAGCCCGCCGGGGCACCGGGGCGTCGGGCCGTCAGGACGGGCGCGGCCGTCGGCGCGGCGGCGGTCCTGGCCGGTGCCCTGGTCCTGGCGGGCGTGCTGGTGGGCGTACAGCTGAGCCCCGCGCCCGCCTCCTCCGGCGCGCTCCCCCTGGCGGTCGGTACCGACGCCGCGCCGACGCCCGGCACGAGCGCCGAACCGTCCGCCCCACCGGCGGGCAGCCCGTCGGCGCGGCCCCCCGGCGACGGTCCGGCCACCGCGTCGACCGCACCCCCACCGGACGGCGGGCCGGCTCCGGCGGCGGGGGTTCGGAGCGCAGCGGCACAGCCCGGTCCGGCGGTTCCCGGCGAGCCGCCCCGTGCCCTGTCGGAAGCCACCGGCCCTCCGGCCTCGACCGGGGGCGACCGACCCGCGCCGCCCCCGGCGCCCACCGCCGCCGCGTCCGCATCCGCGTCCGCGTTCCCGGCACCGGGGCGCCTCGGCGGCACCCCGCTCGTCCCGCCGACGGGATCGGTGGCGATCAGGAACAACAACAGCCTGCAGTGCATCGCCACGCCCGGCGGGAGCCGGGAGGAGGGCGCGCAGGTCCAGCAGTATCCCTGCGGGGACTTCCCCGACCACTTCTGGCAGACCCAGCAGGCCTACACGGACGCCGACGGCGACACCTACTACCGGATCGTCAGCTACAACAGCGCCCTCTGTCTCTCCGTCCAGGACTCCAGCACCGAGGCCACCGCCCAGGTCGTCCAGTCGGCATGCCGGAACAACCCCGGGCAGGCCTGGAAGATCGAGAAGTGGCCGCACGGCATCCGCTTCGTCAACGGCAACAGCCGCCAGTGCCTCGCCGTCTCCCACGGCAGCAACGCCCCGCAGGCCCCGCTGATGCAGTACCCGTGCGGCGACTACCCGGACCACCACTGGGGCTACGGCTCACGCCGCTGAAGCTCGTTCCAGAGGCCGGGAACGGGACTTCCCGGCACGAGCAGGGTGTCGCGGGCTGGCCCGGATGCCGTGGCGCGACGGGCGCTCGCCATGCGCCGGCGTGGAGGCAGGCCGCCCACAGGGAGGGGGTCGCCGGAGAGCGGTCGCGTACCGCCCGGACGCCGGGGTCCGCGGTACTGCGGGCGGAGAGGTACGCCAATCCCGGCCGCGGGCGGGCCGGTTGGGCCGTGCTGCTCGCGACTGTCGGCCGGCCGCCGGCGAGGCGGGCGGGCGCCGGTGCCTCACCGCGGCCGGCCTGCTAGACCGCGCCGGTCAGGGCCACTTCACCTCGGAGAGGTGCTCCTCCACGCGGAGGATGTCGGCGTCGGTCAGGGCGAAGCACGCGCGGACGTAGGGATAAGGGGCCGGCCCGAGATGGAACGCGTCGGCCGGGATGGTGGCGATGCCGGCGGCACTCAGGATCGTCTCCGCGACCTCGCCGCTGTCGCCGCCCAGCGGAGTCCCGTCCACCAGGAGGTAGTAGGCGCCTTCCGGGTCGTTGGTCGCGAGGCCCGCGTCACGGAACGCCGCGGCGATCCGGTCGCGCTTGCGGCGGTAGTCCTGGCGCGTCCGCGCGTAGAAGGAGTCCGGCAGGGTGAACGCCCGTGCCGCGATCTGCTGCAGCGGGGTGGGGGCGCACACCGAGAGCGCGTCGGCGGCGATGCGCAACGGCGCGATCAACTCCGGGGGTCCGGCGGCGTAGCCGAGCCGCCATCCGGGGATGCTGTAGGTCTTGGAGAGGCCGGAGACCGTGATCGTGCGGTCGCGCAGCAGGTCGAACGAGGCCGGCGAGCGGTGCGGTTCGTCCCCGTAGTAGAGGTGCTCGTAGATCTCGTCGGTGATCACCAGCAGGTCCCGGTCCGCTGCGAAGCGCGCCACCTCCTCGATCTCGTCCGGTGGCATCCGGTGGCCCGACGGATTGCCGGGTGTGCACAGCACGATCGCCCTGGTGCGGTCCGTCGTGGCCGCCTCCAGGGCCGCCCTGTCGATCCGGAACCCGGGGGCGTCCGTCCTGACCGGCTGGGGAACGACCCCGTGGATCTCCGCCACGGTGCGGTGGTAGCCGTAGAAGGGTTCGGGCAGGAGCAGGCCGTCTCCCGGGTCGAGGTGGGCCAGTACCGCCGCGTTGTACGCGCCGGTGGCGCCGATGGTGGCCACCACCCCGTGCTCCGGGTCGACGTGGACTCCGTTGTACTCCGTCAGCTTCCGCGCGACGGCCTGCCGGAGGACGGCGTCTCCGTGGGCGGGGCTGTAGGAGTGGTCGGCGGACGCGAAGTGTGCGGTCGCGTGGTCGAGCAGGTCGTCCGAAGGCGGCGTGCGGGACAGGCCCTGGCCGAGGTTGATGCCGCCGACGGCGACGCACCGCTCGGTCATGGCCCTGATGGTCGACTGCCGGAACCCGTCGAGCCTCCGCGCGTGCGGCTTCATCGGTGCCTCCTCCCGTGTTCGGGCCGGTCGTGGGATCGGTGGGTGTTCACCCGGTGGGTGTTCATGCGCTGACTGTTCATGCGGTGACTGTTCATGCGGCGGTCCATCCGCCGTCCGCCTCGATGACGGCTCCGTGGACGTAGCTGGACGCCTCCGAGGCCAGGTACAGCACGGTCCCGACGAGCTCCTCGGGCCTGCCCCAACGGCCGGCGGGTACCCGGGTGAGCAGGCCCGCACTGCGCTGCGCGTCCGTGCGCAGACCGGCGGTCAGGTCCGTCTCGAAGTAGCCGGCGGCGATCGCGTTCACGTGGACGCCCCGCCCGGCCCACTCCGCCGCACAGGACCGGGTGAGCTGTACCAGCGCGCCCTTGCTCGCCGCGTAGGCGACGACGTTGCGGCCACCGCTCTGGGCCAGGACCGATGCGATGTTGACGATCTTTCCGCTGCCCTGCCGGAGCATGGCCCTCCCGGCGGCGCGTGACACGAGGAACGCGCCGGTCAGGTTGGTGTCGATGACGCGCTGCCAGGTCTCGGCCGGGTAGTCCTCGACCGGGAACCTGTCGATGATGCCGGCGTTGTTGACGACGATGTCGAGTCCGCCGTGTTCGCGCACCGCACGGGAGAGGACGTCCTCGACCTCTGCCTCCCGCGTCACGTCCAGCCCGACACCGACGGCGGATCCTCCGTCGACGGCCAGTTTGCCGGCGACCGCGTCTGCTGCTTCGCTGCTGCGCCCGGCGACGATCACTCTGGCACCGGCGCGGGCCAGGCCGGCCGCGATGGCCTGGCCCAGCCCGCGGGTGGCCCCAGTGATCAGGGCCACCTTGCCTGTGACGTCGAACAGGTGCAGCGGACTGGTGTCATCCATGTCCGCCACCACAGTCCTCTCCGTTCTCTCCGTCCGGGTGTTACGCCGTCAGCTCGGACTCGATGGTGGTGCTGTGGTACCAGGGGTTTCCGGCGGATTCGGAGATGAGGTCGCGCGACCGCGTCTCGTGGTGCCGGCCGAGGCGGAGTGCCGCGTGCTGCACCACGTTGAGGGCGGTGAAGTACTTCCGAAGGAAGTCCCCCTCCGAAAGGTGCACCCGGGAGAACCGGATGTTCCGGTTCTCCGGTCGGTCGTCGGTCAGCAGACGCTGCAGGTTCTCACCCTTGGCGAGGGTGTACTCGTCGTCGTCCGCGTCGGAGAACCAGACCGTGCTGTGCTTCCGCACCGGATCGGAAAGCGTGGCCACCTCGCTGTGGCAGAATTCGTGGAAGTAGTTCCGGGCGGTCGGAACCATGGCCATCTCGTTGAAGTGCATCTTGGCCAGCTTGAGCAGGCTCTCGTGCCATTTCGGGGACGCGATCATGATGATGTTCGCGTCCTCGCTCGCGTCGGCGATCCGACGGGCGGCCTCGCGGCCGTTCTCCTCGAAATCCGCCTCGAGCAGGCCCGCCAATTCGCCCAGCCGGGCGTGGTGGTCGTCGCTCAGCACCCCGAATTCGTGGAACATGTCCATCAGGATGGCGAAGTACTGCGAGACGTGGAAGAGCGGGTACTCGCGGTCCGGTTCGCGCAGCCGCCAGTAGGCGATGGAGGCGCCGTCCGCCCGCCCGAGCTCGGCCAGTTTGCCGCCGGAGGTGAGCAGGAGCACCTGGTCCCGGACGGCGCGAAGCCGCTGGTAGGCGAGGACCGGCTCCTGCGAGTGCCCGCTGTAGGAGCTGATGATGTACAGGGTCGCCTCGTCCTCGAGGACCGAGGGAGCGGCCAGGAAGCGGAAGTCGTAGTCGTTCACGACGTGCACTTCGAGGGGCAGGCCGATCTCCGTGAAGTAGCCGCGGACGATATCCGAGACGATGGCCGAGCAGCCCATTCCGGTGAAGACGATGCGCTTGAACCTCCCTTCGGAGAGACGCTGTCGAAGGTCCGGGGTGACGTCGTCGAGCGAGTACTCGTCGGGCTTCGTCAGGCCGGCCCGGTACTCCTTCTCGATGAATTCCTCGTAGCGGTCGAGTCGGGACTTCATGCGATCTCACTCCATCACGGTCGCGTGCGGGTCGAAGAAGTCGTGCGACTCCGGATACCGAACTCCGGAGACCCGGGTTGCTTCGGGTGATTCGACTCTAACAAGCGCGGAAGGCCTCGTGGCATTCACATCGGTAAGTCTGCGAATCGACCAGGGACCGCATGGTCCGATTTCGCCGGTCTCACATGCTGAGAGGATTTCTGACGGAATATGAGAACGGCGGCGGCAGTCGAACGGACAAGTCCCCTGAATGCAGACGACCGCCACGCTTCGGGACACGGAGGAACCGGCCGTTCTCACCAACTTGCCCAAAACCCTTCTCAACCGCGCCATGATTGGTGTATGACTGCGCAGCTACTGACGTTCGTACTCGCTTCTCTTCTGATCATCGTTGTTCCGGGCCCCGACCTGGTGCTCCTGCTGCGGAACGCGGCACGGGGCGGCCGCCGGGGCGCGGCCGCGACCGCGATGGGCATCATGCTCGGCAACGCGGTCCTCGCCGGCGCGGCCGTCGCGGGCCTGACCGCGCTGCTCACGGGCTCCGAAGTGCTCTACACCGCCGTGCGGATCGCCGGCGCCCTGTACCTCGCCTACCTGGGCATCCGGTCCCTGATCGACTTCATCCGCCTCGGCCGACGCGAGGACGGAGCTGACGACGCGACGGCCGCGCAGCCCGCCGGCCACGGCCGTGGCGGCGGTGGCGGGGCGCCGGACAGCGGGGCGGACTTCCGCCAGGGCCTGCTGAGCAATCTGCTCAACCCGAAGGTCGCCGCCTTCTACCTCTCCCTCTTCCCGCAGTTCCAGCTGCCCGGCATGTCCGAGCTCTCCCAGCACGTGCTCCTGGCCGGGCTGTTCTGGCTGCTGGCCCTGGCCTGGTACGTCGTGGTGGTCGCGGTCCTGGGCGCGATCCAGCGCGTCCTGCTGCGGCGCAAGGTGCAACGGGGGCTGTCGGGGGTGGCCGGGGTGGCGCTGCTCGGGCTCGGGGCTGCGGTGGGGGCCCGTCAGTAGCGCGTTCCCGACTCCGGCGAGGCGACGGGGGCGGCCCCGGCGGGGGGCGCTCCGGTCGCCTCGGGGGCGCGGTCGGTGAGTCCGGTGACGCGCAGGGTGATGTTGAGGCGGCCCCGGGCGGGGCCGACGGCGGGGTCGCCGGTGCCGGGGAGGATCTTCGGCACGGCGTGGTACGCGAGGCGGGAGGGGCCGCCGAAGACGAGCAGGTCGCCGGAGGCGAGGGTCAGGTCGGTCCAGGGCCGGTTGCGGGTACGGGTGTTGCCGAAGCGGAAGAGGCAGGTGTCGCCGATGCTGAGGGAGACCACCGGGGCGAGGGAGCGCTCGTCCTTGTCCTGGTGCATGCCGAGCCGGGCGTCGGCGTCGTAGAAGTTGACCAGCGCGGCGTCGGGTTCGTAGCCGGCGCCCTGGCCGGGGTCCTGGTAGGCGTCGGCCACCGCCCGGCGGCCGAGGTCGGCGAGCCAGTCGGGGAGGCGGGCGACGCGGCGGCCGTTCACGTCGTCGGCGGTGCGGGTGTAGGCGTAGGGCTGCCAGTGCCAGCCCAGGCACACGGTCTGTACGGACATGACGCCGCCGCGCGGCAGCCGGGTGTGCCGGATCGGGACGGGCCCGGTGGCCCAGGCGCGGCAGGCGGCGACGAGGTCGCGCTGCCGGTCGGGGGTGAGCCAGCCGGGCAGGTGGACGGCGCCCGGCGCGATCTCGCGGCGCTCGTAGCCGGCGGGCGGCGGGCCGAACAGGGCGGGGGTGGTCGTCACGCGGCGGCGCCCGGGGTGGCAGGCGGGAAGGAGTCGGTCCAGCCGGAGGCGACGCGCCAGGTGCCGCCGTCCGCGCCCGCGCCGCGTACGCCGTCCAGGACGCCGGGCCCGGCGAGCGCGGCGGCGACCGGCTCGGCGAGGGACGCGAAGCCGAAGGTGCGGTCCGGGCGCCAGGGGGTGCTGTGGCGCAGGCGTCGGGCGAGTTGGGCCCAGCCGAGCGGGGCGGCGGCGATGACGAGGGCGTCGGGCTCGGGGGCGGTGAGGCGGTGGGCGGGCCGCAGCCAGGAGGCGGCCTGTTCGGGCCAGTCGACGACGGCCAGGACGGCGTGGCCGGCGGCCTGCCAGGCGTCGGCGAAGGCGGCGGCCGCCGCGCGGGAGGCGTCGTCGCGGCTGTGGCCGATCGCGACGCCGTGCGGGGCCGGGCGGCGGTGGTCGGCGAGCAGGCGCAGCAGGGCCGCGAGTTCGGGGGCGGTGTGGGGGGCGGGTGCGGGGAGGTCGCCGTAGGCGGTCGGCCCGGGTTCGGGGAGGAGCGGGGAGCGGTCGGGTGCGGGGCGGGGGTTCACGGGGTGCGGTCCTTCCGGCGGGTCTTCCACTGCCGGTACTTCTCGGGCAGGCACACCGAACAGGGCCGGTAGGCGGCAGCGATCGCGGTGGCCTCGTCGGCGAAGAAGACGCGGTGGCGCACGTAGCCGCCGGCGGCGATGGTGCGCAGGGCGGAGGGACAGTCGAGGCGGCCGTAGAGGCGGCCCCGGCGGTGGCCGCCGAGGGTGCCGGGCGTGGTGCTGGAGTAGGGGCGGTTGTCGGGTCCGGTCAGGGTGTAGCGGCGGGACGGGACCGGGGCGGTGCCGACAGTGGGCGCAGCGGTGTCGGCGGCGGGCCCGGGTGTGCCGGTGGCGGCCATGGCGGCGGGGCCTCAGGCGTCGTGGAAGACGAGGCCGAGGGTGTGGCGGCGGCCGCTGCGCACGGTGCTGACGCCGTGCCGGACGGGGCCGGCACGGTGGCCGCGGGCCGAGGGGACGGGGCGGTCGCGGGTGGTGAAGACCAGGCCGTGGCCCTGGGGGACGACGGTGGCGGTACCGCGGGACTGGGCGCGGGGGCGCTGTTCGACGAGGAGGAACTCGCCGCCGGTGTAGTCGGTGCCGTGGGCGTCGAGGCCGATGACCACCTGGAGGGGGAAGACGAGGTCGCCGAAGACGTCGCGGTGCAGGGCGTTCCAGTCGCCGGGGCCGTAGCGCAGCAGGATCTGGGAGCTCTTGTCCTGGCCGGCGGCGTGGCACATGGCGGTCCACTCGGCGAGGGTGTCGGGCCAGGGGGCGGGGCGGCGGAGCTTGTCTGCCCAGGTGCGGGCGACGGTGAGCAGGTGGGGGTAGAGGGCCTCGCGCAGGACGGCGACGGGTTCGGGCAGGTCGTGGGTGAAGTAGCGGTACTGGCCGGAGCCGAAGCGGTGGCGGGCCATGTCGACGGTGGTGCGGAACAGTTCGGGCCGGTCGTAGAGCGCGGCGAGCTCCCGGCACTGGGCGGGGTCGAACAGGCGGGGCGTCGGGGCGCAGCCGTGGGTGTCGAGTTCGGCGGTCAGGGCGGTCCAGTCGGCGGTGTCGAGGGCGCGGACGGCGGCCTGGACGCTGCCGGCGGCGGTGTCGGGGACGGTCTCGGGGGCGAGGGTGTTCACGGGGTGTCCTGGTGGTGAGCGGGCGGGCGCGCGGTCAGCGGGCGTTGTGGAAGATCACGCCGAGCGTGGTGCGGCGCCCGGACTCGACGGCGTTGGTGCCGTGGCGCATCGGGTGGCGCCGGTAGCCGCGGCTGCCCTGGACGGGGCGGTGCTGGACGGGGAAGACCAGGGCCTGGCCGAGGCGCGGCCGCACCACGATCGCGCGGGACTGCGAGCGGGGCCGCTGTTCGACGAAGACGTTCTCCCCTCCGGTGAAGTCCTCGCCGGGCCGTTCCAGCATGATCGTGGCCTGCAGCGGGAAGACGAGGTCGCCGTAGACGTCCTGGTGCAGGCAGGCGTGGTCGCCCGGACCGTAGCGCAGGACCAGCGGGGTGGGACGGTGCTGGCCCGCGGCGGCGCACTCGGCGTGCAGCTCGGCGAGGGTGAGGGGGAAGGTCCGCTCGCCCAGCCGCGCCGCCCACTGGTTGGCGATCCGCGCCAGCGGCGGGTACAGCCGCTCCCGCAGCGCGTCCAGGACCGGTACGGCGGCCGGGTCGGCGTAGTACCGGTAGGTGCCGCGGCCGAAGCCGTAGCGCTGCATCACCACGGTGGAGCGGAACAGGCCGTCGTCGTCGAAGGTGTCGGCGAGCTCCCGGCACTGGGCGGGCGACAGCAGGGGCCCGGTGAGTGCCACCCCGTCCCGGTCCAGCTGCTCCCGCACGTCCTGCCAGTCGACCGGGGCGAGCGCGGGCAGGGCGGCCGGGCCCGGGGAGGCCGGGCCCGGCGCGGGTGCCGCGGTGGCCTGCGCGACGGTGTCGGGTTCGGCGGTGGCAGCTTCGGCAACGGCGAAGAGGGCGTCGTTCACGGGGAGGTCCTTCGACGGGCGGGGACGAGCAGGCGCACGGGCCGCGGGAAGGCGGGCCGTGGCCGGCGTACGGTCGGGCTGTCCCGATCGTCACCCGTGGAAGGGTCCGTGTGCTGGCGGCATTCGGACGTCGCGTCGGGCGCCGCGTCCGAGGTCGGACGGGTCCGCCGTCAGGACGTGCGGGAGCTGGTGGGCGCCAGGTCCGCGACCAGCAGCGCCAGCAGGTCCGCCGGCGCCTCGATGAAGCGGTAGTGGCCTCCTTCCAGGAGTTCGAAGGTGGTGTCGCCGCAGGCCGGCCAGCCGGTCATCAGAGACGGCTCGATGCCCGTGTCCTCGGTCCAGCCGATGGCGGTGACCGGGCACGGCAGCCGGACCGGCTCGGCCACGTGGTAGCGCTTGTTCATGTCGACGTCGTTGCGCAGCACGCCGAGGTAGAGCGCGAGCAGGCTCGGTTCCAGCGTGCCGCCCAACTCCGCGACGAGCCCGCGCAGTTCGTCGGCCAGCTCGTCGTCGTTCATGCCGAGGAAGCGGCCGTAGGGGCCGTCCTGCGGCGCGACCTCGGAGGAGACGAACAGCCGGGTCGGGGCGGGGCAGCCCCGCTGGACCAGCCGTACGGCGGTCTCGTAGGCCGCCAGCGCGGAGCCGCAGTGGCCGAACAGGGCGTAGGGCCGGTCCAGGTAGGGGCGCAGCGCCTCGCAGAGGTCGTCGGCCAGCGCCTGGTAGGTGGTGTGGGCGGGCTCGCGCATCCGGTTCTCCCGGCCGGGCAGTTGCACGGGGCAGACCTCGACGCCGTCGACCGAGGACGGCCACTGGCGGTACATGCTGGCACCGCAGCCGGAGTAGGGCAGGCAGAACAGCCGCGCCGGCGCCACCGGCGACGGCTCGCGCAGGAACCACTTGTTGCGGGTACGGGCCGGAGGAGCGTCCACTGATGACCTTCCGTGTGGGGTTTCTTGTCGGGTTCGGCTGCGGTGAGAGTGTCGGGCCCTACCGGGTCCGCGCGGTGACCGGCAGGTGGGTGAAGCCCGCGATGACGTTCGAGCGCATCCGCCGCGGCGCCCCGGCGAGCTCGAAGTCGGTGAACCGGCCGAGCAGTTCGGCGAACAGGATCCGCAGCGCGACCCGTGCGACGGTGTGGCCGATGCAGTAGTGCGCGCCGACGCCGAAGGCGATGTGCTTGTTGGGCCGCCGTCGGATGTCGAAGGTGTACGGGTCGGCGAACACGGTCTCGTCGCGGTTGGCCGAGGCCAGCCAGACGACGACCGCGTCCCCCGCGGGGATCGGCACGCCCCGGACCTCGACGTCGCGGGTGGTGTGGCGCATGAAGTGCTGGGTGGGCGAGGCCCAGCGCAGGGCCTCCTCCACGCCGCTGCCGAGCAGCTCCGGGTGGGCCGCCCAGTCGTCCAGGACCGGGGTGCCGGCCAGTTCGGCCATCGCCGCGATCGGCGGCTGGGCGGTGGTGACGGTCGCACCGAGCAGCAGGCTGTAGCAGTTGGAGACGATCTCGCCCGGCGACAGCCGGCGTCCGTCCAGTTCCATGGTGAGCAGCACGCTGACCAGGTCGTCGCCCGGTGCGCGCCGGCGCTCGGTGACGAGGTCCTGGAAGTAGGCGAACAGTTCGCGGTGGGCGGTCACCAGGGTGGCCTGGGGCCCGTCGGCGAGCTGGAACTCGGGGTCGTCCGCGGCGATGCAGGCGTGGGCGAGCCGGACCAGCCGCGGCCAGTCCTGTTGCGGCAGCGCCATCATGGTGCCGATGACCGCCATCGGCAGGGTGGCCATGGCGGCGGCGAAGTCGTACGGGCCGCCGTCGGCCAGCGGCCGGAGCAGATCGACGACGACCCGGCGGATGGCCTCCCGGTCGTTCTCCACCGTCTTGATCGACAGGGCCTGCTGGAGCGGGCCGCGCAGGTGGGCGTGCCGGGGCGGGTCGGTCGCGGCCATCTGGCGGCCGCCGGCGGGGTCGCCCTTGCCGAGGAGGTTGAGCAGGGTGCCCTGTTCGGAGGTGAACGTGGCGTGGTCGCGCAGGACCCGGTTGGCCTCGGCGTGGCCGACGATCGACCAGTAGCCGATGTCGCCGACCGGTTGCCAGCTCACCGGTGCCTCGCGGCGCAGCCGTCGCCACGCCTCGTGCGCCCCGCCCGCGTGGTAGAGGTCGGGGTCGATCAGGTCGACCGGCCGCGGGGCGAGGACCGGGCAGCGCGCGGTCGGGGGGACCGTCGTCATCGGGGCCGCTCCTCCCCCGCCGCGTCGGCCGGGCCGCCTGGCGCATCGGCCCGGCCGTCCGGGCCCGCCGTCCCCAGCCGCTCGATGAGGGCCGTCGCCAGCTCGGCGACGGTCGGCGACATGTAGAGGGTCTGCGCGGGGAGGTCCACGTCGAACTCGCGCTGGGTGGCGACCAGGAGGTCCGTGGCCAGCAGGGAGTGCCCGCCGAGGTCGAAGAAGTCGTCGTCGACGCCGACCGGTTCGATGCCGAGGACGTCGCCCCACAGGTCGGCCAGTCGGGTCTGCACCTCGGTGACGGGCGGGACGAACTCGTTGGGCACGTTGCGCGGGACCCGGGTGGCGGTGGGCAGGGCCCGGCGGTCGATCTTGCCGTTGCGGTTCACCGGCAGCTCGGGACGGACCAGGATCGCCCAGGGGATCAGGTAGTCCGGCAGGCTCTCCCGCAGGTCGTGGCGCAGCCGCCGCCCGAGGTCGGCGTTGCCCTCCGGGCCGGGTTCCGCGGGCACGACGTAGGCCAGCAGCCGGGTGCCGCCCGCCGGGTCGGGCTGCGGCAGCACGACCGCGTGCCGCACCCCGGGGAGCCGTTCCAACTCGACCTCGACGGCGCGCGGTTCGGCGCGGTAGCCCTGGACCTTGACCTGGTCGTCCGCGCGTCCGACGAACTCCAGCGTGCCGTCCGGCAGCCAGCGCACGAGGTCGCCGGTCCGGTACATCCGGGCGCCGGGCTCGGTGCCGAACGGGTCGGGCAGGAACCGTTCGGCGGTCGCGGCCGGGCGGCCCAGGTAGCCGCGGGCCAGGCCCGCCCCGGCGACGTACAGCTCCCCGCACTCGCCGACGGGCACCGGCCTGAGGTCCTCGTCGAGCACGGCGACCCTGGTGCCGCTGATCGGGCGGCCGATCGGCACGCTCCGCAGCTCGGGGAGGGTGCTGCTGGTCCAGCAGGTCGTGTACGTGGTGTTCTCGGTCGGCCCGTAGCCGTTGGTGAAGAGCAGCTCCGGGTGGCGGGCCAGGAGGTGCTGGACGTGGCCGGGCGAGGCCACGTCGCCCCCGGTGAGGACGTGCCGGACGTCGGCGAACGCCTCCGGGTGGGAGCTCACCATCTGGTGGAGGAGCCCGGTGGTCAGCAGCAGGACCGTCACGCGCTCGGCGCGGACGACGCGCGCCACGTGCTCCAGGGTGATGGCGACCGGGGGGAAGAGGACCAGCCGGCAGCCGTTGACGAGCGGGGTCCAGATCTCGAAGGTGGAGGCGTCGAACGCGACCGGCGCGAGGTGGAAGAACACGTCCTCGGCGCGGACGTCCACCCAGTCCGCGCCCCGGACGAGCCGGTCGACCGCCCGGTGGGGCACGCCGACGCCCTTGGGCTCGCCGGTGGAGCCGGAGGTGTAGCTGACGTAGGCGAGCCGGTCCGGGTCGCCGGGGCGGGCCGGGGCCGCCGGGGCGGTGGCCGGCTCCTGCGCCGGGCCGCCCTCCGTCACCGTGACGACGGTGCCGGGCAGCCGCTCCCGCAGCTCGGGCCCCGCGGCCTCCTCGGTGATCACCATGGCCGCGCCGGCGTCCTCGAGCAGCAGCGCGTGGCGGGCGGCCGGGTCGTCCGGTTCGAGCCCGAGGTACGCCCCGCCCGCGATGAGGACGGCGAGCAGCGCCACGATCAGCTCCGGCGACCGCGGCACCAGCACGCCGACGACGCCCTCCGGCGCCAGTCCGGCGGCCCGCAGCCGCCCGGCGAGCCGGTTGGCGCGGTCGTCGAGCTGCCGGTAGGTCAGGGTCCGTCCGTCGCAGGTGACGGCGGGCGCGTGCGGGGCCCGCACGGCCTGTTCGGCGACCAGCTCGTGGATCGCCCGGGCGTCGAACGGTGGCCGTCCGCTGCCGACGAACGCCGGGATGTCGGAGGTGAGGACCGTCTGGGTCAACTGCTTCCCGCTTTCCTGTGCTGAAGTGTCCCCGTCGGGGGTGAACGCGCGACCGCGAGGGCGGTCGCCGCCGGTGCCGCTGTGGTTGCGGTTGTGGCTGTGCCTCAGACCGCCGGCACGTGGAAGAAGGTGTCGCGCGCGGCGATGCGGCCCTGCGGCGTCATCCGGAAGAAGTCCGCGAACCGCAGCTCGACCTCGCCGCCGTCGTGCAGCACGCCGCGGAACAGGCCGTGCACCGCCACCTCGTCGCCGGTGGTGACCACGGTGGCCAGGGTGTGGGTGCCGGAGCGGATCACCCGCTGGTCGCGGTAGAAGCGTTCCAGTTCGGCGTGCCCGACCATGGGCGGGTACCCGGGGCGGTGGTAGCGGGCGTCGGGGGTGAACAGGGCGACCAGCGCGGGCACGTCGCCGGCGTCGACCAGCTCGTAGTACCGGCGGACCTGGGACTCCGCCGGCGCTACGGCGGTCGGTGCTTCCGGTGTCGCGGGCGGTGCCGGGGTGTCGTCGGGCTGGGAGGGGGTGTGGACCATGCCGAAGGTGCTTCCTGTGATCGCCCTCAGGGGCTCAGGGTCGGGTACGGGGTGAGAGGACCGGTACGGCCGCGGCGTCCGGGGCCTCCTCCAGGGCTTCGACCAGGCGCGCCGGGGTGGGCGCCTGGAACAGGGCGCCGAGGGTGAGGTCCCGGCCGAACCGCACCCGCACCCGGTTGACCAGCCGGGTCGCGAGCAGGGAGTTGCCGCCGAGCGCGAAGAAGCCGTCGTCGACGCCCACCTCGGGCCGGCCGAGCACCTCGGCGAACAGCGCGCACATCGTCCGCTCCGCCGGGGTGCGCGGCCCGGGCCCGGACGGTGCCGGCTCGGGGTCCGGGACGGGCAGCGCGGCCCGGTCGATCTTCCCCCTGGGCGTCAGGGGGAAGGCGTCGAGCACGACGATCGCCGAGGGCACCATGTAGTCCGGCAGCGCCGCGGCGGCGTGCTCCCGCACCGAGGCCGGGTCGAGCGCTGGGTCTGGCCCCGGGGCCCCGGCCGGGACGACGTAGCCGATCAGACGCCGGCCGGAGGAGGCGCCCGGGCCGGCGACCACGGTCGCCTGGGCGACGGCGGGGTGCCCGGCCAGGACCGCCTCGATCTCGCCGAGTTCGATGCGGAAGCCGTGGAGCTTGACCTGTTCGTCCGCGCGGCCGAGGAACTCCAGCTCCCCCTCGGCGTTCCAGCGGACCACGTCGCCCGTGCGGTACATCCGCTCGCCCGGTTCGCCGAACGGGCACGGCACGAACTGGGCGGCCGTCCGGCGGGGGTCGTTCAGGTACCCGCGCGCCACGCCCGCACCGGCGACGTACAGCACGCCGGCCACCCCCGGCGGCACCGGGGACAGCGCCTCGTCCAGGACGTACACCCGCCGGTTGTCCACCGGCCGGCCGAGGGGGACGACGTCGGGCACGGCGTGGCCGGGGCGGAGCACCCGGCGGGTGGTGAACGTGGTGGCCTCGGTCGGGCCGTACCCGGCGACCACCACGGAGTCCGGGCAGCGGTCCAGGACGCGCCGCACCGCGTCGGCCGGCACGATGTCGCCGCCGGTCCACACCTGGCCGACCCCGGCCAGCGTGCCGGGGGACTCCTCGGCGAACACCCGGAACAGCCCGGCCGTCAGCCAGAGCGCGCCGACCCGGTGGTCGACGATCTGCCGGTGGAGGTCCGCGAGCGCCAGCTCGCCGGGCGGGGCCACGACCACCCGGCCGCCGTTGAGCAGCGGCACCCACCACTCGTAGGTCGAGGCGTCGAAGGCGTGCGGGGAGTGCGCGAGGACGCGCGGGCCGTCCTCCTCGCGCCAACAGCCTTGCGCGGTCAGGCTGATGACGTTGCGGTGGCTCAGGGCCACGCCCTTCGGCGTGCCCGTGGAGCCCGAGGTGTACAGGACGCACGCCAGGTGGTCCGGGCGCAGCGGCACGACGGGGTCGGTGGCCGGCTGGTCGGCGAGGCCGGGGTGGGCATCGACGACGACCCCGGGGGTACCGAGGGACGGCGCGTGCTCCCGGGTGGCCCGGTGGGTGAGCAGCACCGCCGCCCCGGTGTCGTCCAGGACGCGGCGCAGGCGGGCCGTCGGCGCCCGGGTGTCCAGCGGTACGTAGGCGCCGCCGGCCTTGGTGACCGCCAGGACCGCCACCACCACGTCGACGGAGCGTTCCATGAGCACGGCCACCGTGCTGTCGCAGCGGACGCCGAGGGCGATGAGCCGGTGGGCCAGCCGGTTGGCCCGGGCGTTCAACTCGGCGTAGGACAGGGTGGTTTCGCCGCACACCACGGCGGGCGCCTCGGGCCTGCGCGCGACCTCGGCCGCGAAGGCCGACGGCACCGTCGGGTGCGGCAGGGGCCGCGTGGTGCGGTTGGCGGCCACGACGGTCCGGTGCCGTTCCCCGGGGGTGAGGAGGTCGGGCCGGCCGATCGGCCGGTCCGGGTCGGCGGCCACCGCGTCCAGGAAGCGGCGGAACCGCTGCTGGTGGGCGGTGAGTTCGGCCTCGGTGTAGAGCGCGGGGTTGGCGTCGAGGTCGAGCCGGGGCTCGGTGCCGTCGGAGCGGTCGTAGACGGAGAAGGAGAGGTCCTCGACCGGCCCGTTGGACAGGTTGTGCACGGTGGCCCGGACGCCCGCGAAGTCCAGGTGGTAGTAGAAGGACATGATGTTGACGACGGGCCCGAACAGGACCCGCTCCGACCGGGCCGGGTCCAGTTCCCTGCGCAGGTCCTCGCTGCGGTGGCGCTGGTGCCCGCGCTGGGCGGCGACCTCCTCGGCCACCTGTCGCGCGAGCACGGACAGGCTCTGCTCGGGGTGGACGCGCAGCCGCAGCGGCACCACGTTCGCCACCATGCCGGGGACGGCCGGCGCGGCGGAGCCGGCGCGCCCGGTCACCGGCATGCTGAGCACGACGTCCCGTTCGCCGCTGAGGCGGTGGAGGTACGCGGCGACCGCGGCGGTGAAGGCGGTGGGCCAGCTCGCCCCGGCGGGTCGCGCGGCCCGCCGCAGCGCGGCCAGGGTGGGCGCGTCTAGGCTGCCGGTGCGGCGCAGGAAGCCGTCCGAGGCGGGCGCCGAGCGGCTGGCGAGGCTGACCGGGTCCGGCCGTCCGGCCAGCCGGGCCGCCCAGAACTCCCGGTCCCGCTCGGGCTGTTCGGAGGCGTGGTAGGCGGCGTCGTGCGCCAGCAGGACGCTCAGCGGCCCGAAGGCCGGCCCCGCCCCGGCCCGGCCCCCGACCAGTCCGGTGTAGGTCTTGGCGACGCGGCGCGCGATGAGCGACATGCTGAAGCCGTCGACCACGATGTGGTGGACGCGCTGGTACCAGAGGAAGCGGTCCGGCGCGACGGTGAACAGGGCCTGGCGGAACAGCGGGTCCCGGGTGAGCCCGAGCGGGGTGGACAGGTCGGCGCGCATCCAGCGCTCGGCCTCCCCCAGCGGGTCCGGTGTCGAGGTGAGGTCGACGTGGTGCATCGTCCAGTCGGGCAATGGGGTGACGACCTGCCGGGGGCCGTCGGCGCCGTCGGTGAGGCGGACGCGCAGGGACTCGGTCTCGTCCACCACGCGCCGTACGGCCGTCTCGAACAGCTCCGGGTCGATCGGCCCGGGGATGTCCACGTACTCGCCGGTGTTGTAGGCGGGGCTGCCGGGGCGCAGGTGGTGGGCGAACCAGATGCCGGACTGCGCCGACGACAGCGGCAACTCGTGTCGGTCGCTCATCCGAGCTCCTCCAGGACGGCCGACAGCGTGTCGGCGAAGGGGGCGACGTGCGGCGGCGACAGCATGTCGTGGTGGTTGCCGGGGACCTCGACCACGCTCAACGCCCCCCGGGTGCGGTCCCGCCACCGGGCGGGGACCACGACCGGGCCGCCGAGTTCGGGGTGGGTCTCGGCGCTGGTGAACAGGTGGATCGGTGTCCGCAGCCGTGCCGTCGACCGGTAGCGCCGGGCGGCGGCGCCGTTGGCGGTGAACACCCGCGCCATGCGCCGCAGTTGTTCGGTGCGCACCCCCTCGGGAAGGTGCTCGCGGCCGTCCGCGTCGTGGAGCAGCAGGGCGAGGGCGGCCTCCTCGTCGAGCTCGTGGAGGTCCCCGCCTTCCCTGTCGGCGGCTTCACCGGTGGACGCGGGCGCTCCGACGTCGATGATCCCGAGGAACCCCGGGGGGTTCCCCTGCTCCTCCAGCAGGCGGGCCAGCTCGAAGGCGACCAGCCCGCCGAAGGACCAGCCGGCCAGCAGGTACGGGCCGTCGGGCAGGACGGACCGCAGCTCCCGCAGGTAGCGCCGCGCCTGCTCCTCGACGGTGGCCAGGGGCGGCTCGTCGGTGTTGTAGCCGACGGCCTCCAGACCGTAGACGGGCCGGCCGCCCAGAGGGGATTCGGCGAGCCGCTCGGTGAGCTGTCCGGCCAGGTGGAGGAAGGAGCACACGTCGCCGCTCTGCGGGTGCACCAGGATCAGCGGCGCCCGGCGGCGGTCCCCCTCGGCCAGCGGAACGACCAGTCGGCGCAGGGCCCGCGCCGCGTTGGGCAGTTCCGCGCACAGCCCCTCGACGGTGGGGTGGCGGAACACCGTGTTCAGCGGCACGGTCACCCCCCACTCCCGCCGGACGGCCTCCACCAGCTCGACCGCCCTCAGGGAGTGCCCGCCCAGCGCGAAGAAGTCGTCCCGGACGCCGACCCGCGGGGTGCCCAGCACGCGCTCCCAGATCCTGGCCATCAGGAGTTCCGGCAGGTCCCGTGGCGGGAGCGCACCGGCCCCGTGGTCGTGGCGGGCGGGCTCGGGCAGGGCCGCGCGGTCCACCTTGCCGTTGGTGGTCAGGGGGATCCGGTCGAGCGCGGTCAGCGTCGTGGGCACCATGAACTCGGGCAGGGTCTCGCGCAGGGAGCGCCGCACGGCCGCCAGGTCACCCGGTCGGTCCTGCCACACCAGGTAGCCGGCCAGTTCGGCGTCCGTCCCGCCGCCGCGCACCGTCACCGCGGCCCTGGCGACGCCGGGCTGCGCGCACAGCGCGGCCTCGATCTCGCCCAGCTCGATGCGGTACCCGCGGATCTTCACCTGCTCGTCGGTGCGGCCGAGGAAGACCAGGCTGCCGTCCGGCAGGTACCGCGCCAGGTCGCCGGTCCGGTACAGCCGGCCGCCGTCCGCGCCGAACGGGTCGGGCACGAAGCGCTCGGCGGTCAGCCCCGGCCGGTTGGCGTACCCGCGGGTGACGCCGACCCCGCCGATGTGGATCTCCCCCGGGACGCCGACGGGCACCGGGGCGCCGGCCGGGTCCAGCAGGTAGATCCGGAGGTTGCCGAGCGGCCGGCCGATCGGCACGGACCCGCCCGGCCGGGCCAGGTCCCGGTCGGCGTCCACCCGCCGGGTGACGCAGCCGACGGACGCCTCGGTGGGACCGTAGCCGTTCCACAGCGTGGAGACCCGGTCGAGGAGCCGCCGGGCCAGGGCGGGCTGGAGCGGTTCGCCCACGCAGATCGCCTGGAACCGGCCGCCCTGCCAGCCGCCGTCCAGCAGCAGGAGCCAGGTGGCCGGGGTGGCCATGAGCGTGGTGACGCCGAACTCGCGCATCATCTCCGTCAGGCGCGGGCCGTCGACCGCGACCTCCGACGGGGCGATCACCACGCTCGCGCCCCAGGCCAGCGGCATGAGCACCTGGGGGACGATGACGTCGAAGGAGATCGAGGCCACCGAGGCGACGACGTCGGACCCGTCGAGGTCCAGCTGGCGGCCGCGGACCACCAGGTAGTTGACCACGCCCTCGTGCGGGACCAGCACGGCCTTGGGGCGGCCGGTCGAACCGGAGGTGTAGATCGAGTACGCCAGGTCGGCGGGCGTCGCGAGCGGCGGCAGCCGGTCCTCGGGCAGGGCCGCGACGAGCGGGGCCTCGGCGTCGAGCCACACCGTCTCGGCGCCGTGCTCCGGCAGCCGGTCGGCCAGGGAGCGCCGGGTGAGCAGCAGCGGCACGTCGGCGTCGGCGAGCATGAACGACATCCGCTGGGCCGGGAGGTCCGGGTCCAGCGGCAGGTAGGCGGCGCCCGACTTGAGGACGGCCAGCAGGGCCACGACCAGCTCCGCCGAGCGCGGCAGGCAGACGCCGACCAGGCGTTCCGGCCGGGCTCCCCGGGCTCGCAGGTGTCGGGCCAACCGGTTGGCCCGGCCTTCGAGTTCCCGGTAGGTCAGTCGCTCGCTTCCGCAGCGGACCGCCACCGCGTCGGGGGTCAGCCGGGCCCGCTCCTCCACCAGCTCGTGCACGCAGCGGTCGGCGGGGAAGGGTTCGTCGGTGGCGTTGGCGGCCACCAGCAGTGCTTCGCGCTCGGCCTCGGTGAGCAGGTCCAGGCGGGAGACGGGACGGTCGGGGTCGTCGGCCGCGGCGTCCAGCAGCCGGAGGTAGTGGCCGACCAGGCGCTCCACGCTCGCGCGGTCGAACAGGGCGGTGTCGAAGGCCACGGTGCCGGTCGTGCCGGTCGTCCCGCTCGTGCCGGCCGTGCCGTCCGGGCCGCCCGGCCGGTCGGCGATCACCAGGCTGAGGTCGACCTTGGCCGTGCCGTTGTCGACCTCCAGCTGTTCGACCTCCGCCCCGGCCAGCCGGAGCGAGGCGGTCGGGTCGGACAGGCCGGCGACCATCACCTGGAACAGCGGGTTGCGGTCGAGGCCGCGGGCCGGCCGCAGCTCCTGCACCAGCCGCTCGAACGGCACGTCCTGGTGCGCGTAGGCGTCCAGGGCGGTCCGGCGGACCCGGTCGAGCAGCTCGGCGAAGCCCGGGTCGTCCGCGAGGTCGGTGCGCAGGACCACGGTGTTGATGAACGAGCCCACCAGCGGGTCGAGTTCCGGCCGGGTGCGGCCCGCGACCGGCGTGCCGACCGCCACGTCGGACTGCCCGCTGTAGCGGGCCAGCAGGGCCTGGAACCCGGCCAGCAGCGTCATGAACATCGTCGCGCCGTGCCGCCGGCCCAGCAGCCGCAGCCGCTCGGCCAGTTCCTCGGGCACCGTGAAGGTGATCCGCTCGCCCCGGCCCGTACGGACCGGTCCGCGCGGACGGTCGGTGGGCAGGTCCAGCGGCGACAGCCCGGACAACTGTGCTCTCCAGTAGTCCAGTTGGCTCTGCAGGCGGTCGCCGGAGAGCCGGGCCCGCTGCCAGTGGGCGAAGTCCGCGTACTGGATCCGCAAGGGCGGCAGCTCGTGCTCGCGGCCTTCCAGCCGGCTCCGGTACATCGCCGACAGGTCGTCCCACAGCAGCGGCATCGACCAGCCGTCGACCGCGATGTGGTGGACGACCACCACCAGGAGGTGCTCGTCCTCGTCGACCCGCAGCAGCGACGCGCGCAGCAGCGGGGCGGCGGCCAGGTCGAAGGGGCGCAGGATCTCGGAGTGGACGAGGTCGAGGGCGAGTTCCGTCCGGCGTTCCGCGGGCTCGGTCCGGAGGTCCGTGACGGGCAGGTCAACCGGCCGGGCCGGCTCCACCGAGGGGACGGGGCGGCCGTCCTCCTCGGGGAAGGCGGTGCGCAGGACTTCATGGCGCCGCACCAGATCGGTGAGGCCGTGGCCGAGGGCGGCCAGGTCCAGCGGGCCGCGCAGCCGGAAGACCTCGTGGACGTTGTACAGCGCGGGGCCGTCGGACAGCCGCTCGATCAGCCACATGCGTTCCTGGGTGAACGACGGCACCCGCGCGCCCTCCGGGCGGGGCGGGACCGCGGCCTCCGGCTCGCCCTCGGCGGCCCTGGCCCGGGCCGCGCGGACGCGTTGGTCGAGCAGGGCGCGTAGGCCGGCCCGCGTGGAAGCGGTCGGATGGCCGGGCTTTTCGGGGCGACTGTGCTGTGCCTTCACGGGTGACGGGCCTTTCCGGCGGGGAGCGGTTCCGCCTCGGCTTCGCCGAGGTCCGCCAGCAGCGCCGCGTCGATGCCGTCGGCGAGTTCGGCGACGGTCGGGTGGTAGAAGAGCAGGACGACCGGCAGTTCGAGGTCGAGCGCCCGGCCGAGCCGGGACATGACCTTCGAGGCGAGCAGCGAATGGCCGCCCAGCTCGAAGAAGTCGCTGTGCACGCCGTCCGGGGTGACTCCGAGCACCTCGGCCCAGGTCTCCAGCACCAGGAGCTCGGTCTCGGTCTCGGCGGCGCCGGCCTGGGAGGCGTCGGGCCGCGGGGCCACGGGGTGCACGGTGGGGGCAGAGAAGCCCACGCGGAGGCCGGGCGGGGTCTGCCAGGCCGAGATCGGCCGTTCGGGAGCGCCGACGAGGTGGTCGAGCAGCGCCGTGAAGCCCTCGGCGAGCTGCCGCACCGTGTCGCGCTCGAAGAGGTCGGCGGCGTAGCGGATGACGCCGGTGAGGCGGTCGCCGAGGTCCGTCAGGGAGACCTCGATGTCGAACTTCGCCACGTCGTTGGGTATCTGATGGCTGCTCACCTCCAGTCCCGGAAGGCCGGACGGGAGCGCGGGCGGATCCTCCAGCTGGAACATGACGGTGACCAGCGGGTGCTGGCCGAGGTCGCGTTCGGGCCGCAGCTCCTGCACCAGCCGCTCGAACGGCACGTCCTGGTGGGCGTAGGCCTCCACCGCGCACCGCCGCACCCGGGCGAGCACGTCGGTGAAGCCGGGGTCGCCGGACAGGTCGGTGCGCAGGACGAGGGTGTTGACGAAGAAGCCGACCAGCGGCTCCACCTCGATCCGGGTCCGCCCGGAGATCGGGGTGCCCACCGTCACGTCGTCCTGTCCCGTGCAGCGCGCGAGCAGGACCTGGAAGGCGGCCAGCAGCGTCATGAACGGCGTCACCTCGTGGGTGCGCCCCAGTGCGCGGATCCGGTCGGCGAGTTCCGCCGGGATCTCGATCTCGACCTGGTCGCCCCGACCGGACCACGCCGCGGGGCGCTCCCGGTCCGTCGGGAGCACCGACGGGACCAGGTCGGCCAGGTGCTCTCGCCAGTAGTCGAGTTGGCCTTGCAGCGCGGTTCCGGCCAGGTGGTTCCGCTGCCAGTGCGCGAAGTCGGCGTACTGGACGGGCAGGTCCGGCAGGGCGATCGGCCGGCCGTCGACGGCGGCGCCGTACCCGGCGGAGAACTCCTGCCACAGCACCGGCAGCGACCAGCCGTCGCAGGCGATGTGATGGATCACCAGGACCAGCAGGTGGTCGTCGGGGGCGACGCGGATCAGTCGGGCCCGCAGCATCGGGGCGGCGCCGAGGTCGAAGGGGGCCGCCAGGTCGGCGGCCACCAGTTCCCGGGCCCGCTGCCAGGCCTGTTCCGCCGGGGTGTGCGCCAGGTCGGTGATCGTCGGCACGAAGGTCCCGACCGGCTCCGTGACGTGGCACGGGCCGTCCTCGGAGTCGACGATCCGGCCGCGCAACACCTCGTGGCGCCGCACGACGTCGGTCAGCGCCCGGACGAGCGCCTCCTGGTCCAGCCGGCCACGCAGGCGGACCGCGGTCGGGACGTTGTGGTCCGGCAGGCCCGGCCGCAGCCGGTCGAGGAACCACAGCCGTTGCTGGGCGAAGGACAACTGGGTCGGAGCGTGCGCGCTCCGATCGGAGCCAGGCATGACGGATCCACCTTTCACGGCGATCGGGAGCGCTAAAGCACCCCGGAAATCCCCTCGCCGATTCGCTTCTTCGCGAACAGTACGGCGGATACTAGGCAGCTCCCGTCTCACTCCGCAAGACAGAGAAGGGGGTCGAAGGCATCAGGACAATCTTTACGCCAGACCCCGCTAATCCTTATGTAGATTGAACACGCTCGACGGCTAGCATCCGCGCGCCCGACCGCTACACCCTCCCTGACGTGCCGTCATGGTGCAGATCGAGCACACCACTTCCGTGGACGAGCGCCACGTGATAATTCTTCTTTCGCCGGGAAGGCGGCCGGACGGGCCCCTTTCGTGTCGGCCCTTCATTGTTCCGAAAAAGATCGGTGAACCCGTTGCATGAACTCATCCGTTGTCCATAGAGCCCACCCCGTTGCATGAACTCGGAGAAGTCATGATGCAGCAGCCAAGCCTGGTGGGTTCATTCGTCTCGCACGCCACCGACCACCCCGGTGATCCGGCCCTGGTGTGGCACGGGGAGGAGACGACCTACCGCGAACTCCACCGGGCGGCGGAGCGGGAGCGCCTGCGGATCGCCCGGCTCGCCCCGGACGGCGACGAGCCGATCGGCATCCCGGCCGCCAAGTCGCCCTCGACGATCGCCCTGGTGCTCGCCTGCCTGCTGGAAGGGCGGCGCTTCCTGCTGCTGCCGGCGCCCGTACCGGAGGGCGGGACCGCCCCCGCGCCGGCCGAGCGGGCCGGCATCCGGCACGTCCTCTCGCCGGAGGACCCCGGTCCGGACGCCGGGGAGCGGTCGGCCGAACCGAAGCCGCCGCGCGCCACGGAACCCGCCGACGTCTCCTTCATGTTCACCACCTCCGGTTCCACCGGGCGGCCGAAGATCGTGCCGCTGAGCACGGGCGCGGTGGACCGCTTCACCACCTGGGCCGGCGAGCGGTTCGGCATCCGTCGGGGAACGACGGTCCTCAACTACGCGCCGCTCACCTTCGACCTGTGCCTGCTGGACATCTGGGCCACGCTCAAGCACGGCGGCCGCGTCGTCCTGGTCGATCCGGCCCGGGCCACCCAGCCGGGCCACCTGCTGGACCTGCTCTCCCGCCACGAGGTCCAACTCGTGCAGGCGGTACCGATGTTCTACCAACTGCTGGTCGACGCGACCGCGCAGAGCGGCCGCCGGCTCGACACCGTCGAGCACGTCGTCTTCACCGGCGACAGCCTGCCCGCCCGCTGCCTGGCCGAGCTGCCGCGCCTGTTCCCCGGCGCCCGGCTCCACAACGTCTACGGCTGCACCGAGACCAACGACAGCTTCCTGCACGAGGTCGACGGCACCGAGCCGCCGGACGGCCCGGTGCCGATCGGGCGCCCGCTGCCCGGGGTCCACGCGGTGATCGTCGGCGCCGACGGCGGGATCGTGACCGGGCCGGGCACCGGCGAACTCCACGTCGCGACGCCCTTCCAGACCGACGGCTACCTGGACCGGGCCCAGGACGCCGGCAGGTTCGCGACCCACCACCACGACGGGGAGACCCGGCGCTACTTCCGCAGCGGCGACCTCGTCCGGCGCGACGAGGACGGCCGCGTCACCCTGGAAGGCCGCAACGACCACCAGGTCAAGGTCCGCGGCACCCGGGTCAACACCCACGAGGTCGAACAGGTGCTGCTCGACCACCCCGAGGTCGTCGAGGCGGCCGTGGTGGCCGTACCCGACCCGGTGGCCGGCCGCCTGCTGCGCGGCCTGGTCCGCCGCGCCCCGGACAGCCGGCTGAACTCGCTGGCGCTGCGCCGGCACTGCGCGCAGCGCCTCCCGCTCACCGCCGTCCCCTCGACCCTGCGGATCGTGGACGACCCGCTGCCCAGGACGTCCACCGGAAAGATCGACCGCGCGCCCGTCGAGCGCGCCTGCTCCCCCTCCCAGCCCACCGAAGGAACGGCCACGTGAACCACGCCGCGGTAGTCACCCAGTTCATCATCGAGGAGTTCCTGCCCGACGTCGGCCCGAACGAGTTGGACGCCGACTACGACCTCGTGGACGGCGGGGTCATCGACAGCCTCGGCCTGCTCAAGACGATCGCCTGGCTGGAGGACCGCTTCGACGTGCGCGTCGAGGAGTTCGACCTCGACCCGGACAGCTTCCGCTCCGTCGGCTCGATCAGCAGGTTCATCGACCAGGCCCAGCCGCAGCGGACGGACGCCCTCTAGTCATGCACGAGGTGCTGCGAGCGCTGATCCGCCGGGACCGCGCCGTCGACCAGGAGCTGTGGGGGTCCTTCTGGGACCAGCTGCGGGACGGCGCCCTGCGGCCCGGCGAGACGGTGGCGCTGCTGTCCTCGCTGTCCACCCGGATGCCCGACCGGGACACGCTGGTCGCGATGCTCCGCTCGCTGGACGATCGACGGCCGGCCGTCACCGCGCGGCTGGACGGCACGGCCAACATCGTCGGCACCGGAGGCGGGCCGGCCACGTTCAACATCTCCACCGCGGCGGCGTTCCTTGCCGCGGCCCTGGGCGTCCGCGTCGTCAAGACGGGCTCCCGCGCCTACACGAGCACCTGCGGCTCCCACGACCTGCTCGACCGCCTCGGTATCGGACGGACCACCTCGTACGAGCGGACCGAGGAGCGGCTGGAACGCTTCGGCATCGCCTTCCCGGGGACCTTCGTCTACCCCCGGGAGGTGGCGCTGCTGGCCCGGAGCATCGTGCCGATGGACCTGCGGATGATCGGCGGGTTCATCAACTCCGTCGGGCCCTTCCTGGCCGCGGTGCCGGTCTCCGCCCAGCTCGTCGGCGTCTCGGACCGTTCGCTGCTGCCGGCGCTGGGCCAGGTCGCCGCCACCGTCACCGACCGGAGGATCTGGCTCTGCTCCAACGAGCTGGGCGTCGACGAGCTCGTCGGCTCCGTCGACAACGTCCTCCTCCCCAATGACGGCACCGACCCGATCCACCTGCCGGCCGAGGCTCCCGCGAGCGCGACCGACGCGATCGCCGAACTGCGGCCGGCCGCTGGAGGAGAGGACGTGGTCGAGCACTTCCTCGGCGTGCTCTCCGGGGCGGGGACGGCGCTCGCCACCCGGACCGTCTGCCTGAACGCCGCCGCACTGGCCGTCGCGAGCGGGCTGATCGACGGGTGGCCGGAGGCGATCCGGGCGGCCGAGGACGCCCTGCGCGGCGGCGCCGCCCGCGACCTCGTCGACCGCCTCCGCACCCGACCGGCGCGTGCGCGGTGAGCGGGTTCTTCGCCCGCCGGCCACCGGACCGGCCCGGCCTCGCCGTGTTCCTCAACGCCGGAGACCCCCCGCTGCCCGTCCTGGCCGACGTGATGCGGATGCTCGACGACTGCCGGGTGGACTGCCTGGAGCTGGCGGTGCCCTTTCCGAACTCGGTCACCGACGGGCCCGTCATCCGCCGCTCGGCGCAGCGGGCCCTGGCCGACGGCGTCGGACTCGACGAGGTGCTCGACTTCCTCGCCGGGGTCCTGCCCGGGCTGCGCCACCTGCGGGTGGCCCTGCTGGCCGACTGGAGCCACACGGTCAGGGCCCCGACCGTGCCCGGCTTCGTCCGGCGGGTCGCCGACGCGGGCGTCCACGGGCTGCTGGTCCACGGACTGCCGCCACGGCTGCGGGCCGACTGCCTCGACGCGGTGCGCGAGGCCGGGCTGCCCCTGGTCGCCACCTGCTACGCCGCATCGTCGCCCGAGGTGCGGGCCGCGGCCGCCGACTGCGCCACCGCGTACCTGTACCTGGTGGCCCACTACGGCCGCAGCGGCGGCGGGCTCACCGCCGACCACCGGGAACTGGCCGCCGCGCTGGCCGCGCTGCGGCCGAGGACCACCGCACCGATCGCCGTCGGGTTCGGCGTCCGCTCCCGGGCGGACATCGACCTGCTGCACGGCCTCGGCGCCGACGCCGCGGTCGTGGGCAGCGCCGGGGTCGCCCGGATCGAGCACGCCCTCGCCGAAGGGGCCGACGTGGTCGAGGAGTTCCACACCTTCATCCAGACCGTTTCGCCGTACTCACCAAGCCGCCAGGAGGCACACCGATGATCGTCCGACACCTTGCCGACGTGAAGACCGTGGACTGGGGCAACGGGCTCAGCCGCCGGTTCCTGCTCGAGTCCGACGGCCTCGGCTACACGATGACGGACACCACCGTCCGGGCCGGCACCAAGTCGCGGCTGGAGTACCGCCGCCACCTGGAGGCCTGCTACTGCATCGAGGGGAAGGGCGAGGTCGTGGACACCGACGGCACCTCCCACCCGCTGGAGCCGGGCACGCTGTACGCGCTCGACCGCAACGACGCCCACTTCCTGATCGCGAGCCCGGAGGAGGACCTCCGCCTGGTGTGCGTGTTCTCGCCCGCGCTGCGCGGCGACGAGCGCCACAACCTGGACTCGGCCGACTTCTCCGAGTACTGACAGGGACGGACAGATGATCAGGTGGAACGCCGACCAGCTCGCCCTGGGCGAGGGGATCGCCCAGTGGTGCGAGGAGCTCAGCTCCGGCCATCTCGAAGGGGACGCCGAAGGCGCCTTCCCGTGGGACAAGTGGAAGCTGATCCAGAGGTCCGGGATCCTCGGCCTGCCGTTCGACGAGCAGTGGGGCGGGCTGGGCCAGGACCTGCTCACCACGATGCACGTGCTCGAACGGCTCGGCACCGGGTGCCGTGACGGCGGACTGAACTTCTCGGTCGCCACCCACCTGGTCGGCGTCGGGGTCCCGCTGCAACGGTTCGGCTCGCCGGAGCTCAAGGCGCGCCACCTGCCGGGGATCTGCTCGGGAGAGACGATCGGCGCGCACGCGATCAGCGAGACCGAGAGCGGCTCCGACGCGCTGGCGATGAGGACCACGGCCACCCGCGAGGGCGACGACTTCGTCCTGCGGGGCGGCAAGTCCTTCATCACCAACGGCCCGGTGGCCGACGTGTTCGTGGTGTACGCGCGCACCCACCCGAGCAGCGGCCCGCTCAGCATCACCGCCTTCGTCGTGGAGCGGGACACCCCGGGGCTCGTCATCGGGCCGCCCGTCGCCACCATGGGGCTGCGGACCGCGCCGCTGAGCGAACTGCACTTCGACGACTGCCGGATCCCCGCGTCCGCCGTGATCGGCCGGGTCGGCTCCGGGTTCCTGGTCCTGGACCACGTGATGAAGTGGGAGATCCTCTGCTCCTTCGTCATCAGCACCGGGCAGATGCGCCACCGGCTCGACCGCTGCGTCGAGTACGCCAAGGAACGCGTCCAGTTCGGCAGTCCGATCGGCTCGTACCAGTCGATCTCCCACAAGCTCGTGGAGATGAGCATCGGCCTGGACACCGCACGGAAGTGGCTCTACGACACGGCCGTCCGGCTGACGCAGGGCGAGAACGTCACGAGGGACATCGCCGTCAGCAAGCTCCTCGCCAGCGAGAGCAACCTCTCCTCCGCCCTGGCCGCCGTGCAGATCTTCGGCGGCAGCGGCTACCTGGCCGAGTACGGGCTGGAGAAGGACCTGCGCGACGCGGTCGCCGGCCCGATCTACTCGGGCACGTCGGAGATCCAGCGCAACCGCGTCGCCGCCATGTTGGGGCTGTGACGCCCGATGCTGCTCAAGATCTGCGGAGCCGCCTCGGCCGAGGACGTGGCCTCGCTCGACCGGGCCGGAGCCGACCTCGTCGGCCTGTGGCACGGCGTCCCGAGGGGTCACGCGAATCTGACGCTCAGTCAACTGACCGTGCTCGCCGACGCCGTACACCGGACGGCACGACTGCACCCGATCCTCGTGACCTTCCTCAACGACGCCGAGGCGCTGCGCGCGGCGACGGCCGCGGCCCGGGTGCCGTGGGTCCAACTGCACGGCTACCAGCCGCCGGGCCTGGTCCGCGCGCTGAAGGGCAGCACGGACCTCACCGTGGTCAAGGTGCTGCACCTCGGTGCGGACACCCGCGCGGAGCGGTCCCTGATCCCGGCGTACGAACGGGCGGGAACGGACCTCTTCCTGCTGGACGCGGTGGCCGGGGACGGCCGGATCGGCAGCACCGGGCAACCGGCCGACTGCGCGGCCGTCCTCGGGATCGCGGACCGCCTCTCGCGCCCCTTCCTGCTGGCCGGCGGCCTCTCGGCCGACAACCGGGAGGCCTACCGGGCGGTGCTGGACCACCCCCTCTTCCTGGGCATCGACGTGGACACCGCGGCCAGGGACCCCGACGGACGGCTGAGCACCGAGCGGGTCACGGCCGTACGGCGCGGCTGGCGGGTGCCGGACGGCGCCGGGGCGGCCGGGAGGCCCGGATGACGGCCGCGTTCATCGAGGCGCTGCTGGACGCCCGCCGACCGGTGATCATGGAGCTCAAGCGCCAGGACGCCACCGGAACCGACCTGTTCGGCGATAGGTCGGCCGCCCGGCTGGTCGCCGACTACCAGGAGGTCGGCGCCCCCTGCCTGTCCGTGGTGACCGGGCGGTGGTTCGGCGGCACCCCGGAACTGCTGCGCGAGGTCGTGGCGGCGACGGACCTGCCCGTGCTGCAGAAGGACTTCATCACCCGCCGGAGCCAACTGCACCAGGCCCGGGAGAGCGGCGCGGCCGCGGTCCTGCTCACCGCCGCGCTGCTGCCGCGCGCCACCCTGGGCCACCTGGTCGAACTCGGCCTGAGCCTGGGCCTGACGCCGTTCGTCGAGGTCGTCACCGAGGAGGAGATCAGCCGTGTGCCACGCGCCGAGGAGTGCGTGATCGCGGTGAACAACAAGGACATCGGCGACCGCGAACGCGGCGCCGGCGACCTCGGGCGGAGCTCGGCGCTCCTGCCCGCGGTGCTGGGCAGCGGCACCCGGTGCCCGGTGAGCGCCGGGGCCGTCCGCTCCCCCGAGGACGCGGCCCGCCTGCTCCAGGAGGGCTTCGCCGGTGTGCTCATCGGGACGGGCCTCCTGCTCGCCCCCAGCCTGCCTGGCTGGCTGGACGGCCTCGACGCCCACCGCGGCACCGCGTCGGCCCTCGCCACGAACCGGCTCCACCCCCAACCATCGACATCCGGAGGTAACGGCATGACCAGCGAAGCACCCGAGCAGTGGAAGGTCGTCGTCAACGACGAGGAGCAGTACTCGATCTGGTCCGCCGACCGCGAGACCCCGGCGGGCTGGCACGAGGACGGCGTACGGGGCGCGAAGGACGACTGCCTCGCGCACATCGAACGCGTCTGGACCGACATGCGCCCCCGCAGCCTGCGCCTGCGCTCTGTCCCGGAGGAGGGTGGTGCGCAGTGAGCCGGACGCTCGCGCCGCACGGTGCGCGCCCCGCGACCGGGCCCGTGCTCTCCACCACCCTGAACCTCCCGGAGTGCCGGGCCCGGGGCTGGGTCGTCGTCGACTCCATGGTCGACGGCCTGGCCATGGGCGGAACCAGGATGACCCCGACGGTGACCGAGCGGGAGCTGGCCGGGCTCGCCCGGGCGATGACCCACAAGCTGGCGCTGGTCGGCCTGCCCATCGGCGGCGCCAAGGCCGGCATCGCCCCCGATCCCGGCGCCGCCGTCGAACGGCGGGCGGTGATGCGGGAGTTCGGCCGCGCCGCGGCCCCGCTGCTGCACGGCGGGGTGTACCTGGGCTGCGACCAGGGCACCACCTACGCCGACCGGCGGCAGGCCTTCGAGGCCGCCGGGTACGACGTCACCCGCCGCCCCGGCACCACCCGCCTCACCGTCGGCTGGGCCGAACTGTGGGACCACATGGCCGACATCACCGGGTTCGGCGTGGCCGTCGCGGTGCTCGGCGCCCTACGCGCCTCCGGTGCCCGGACCCCGCAGCGCGTCGCGATCCAGGGCTTCGGCACCGTCGGGCGCGCGGTGGCCGACCACCTGGCCGCCCACGGCCACCTGGTGGTGGCGGTGGCCGACGTCCTGGGCACCGTCGAGGACCAGCGCGGACTGCCCGTCGCCGAACTCACCGCGCTCACCAGCAGCGACGGCACGATCGACCGGAGCCGGCTGCCCGCCCGGGTCACCGTCCACGGGCCCGGGCAGGCGTGGCTGCACGTCGACGCCGACGTGTTGGTGCTGGCGGCCTCCCCCGCCGCGGTCGACGAGGAGGCGGTGCCGGCGGTCCGGGCCCGCCTGGTGGTCGAGGGCGGAAACCTGAGCTGCACCGAACCGGCCCGCCGGCTGCTGCGCGAAGCCGGCCACACCGTCCTGCCGGACGTGGTGGTCAACGTCGGCGGGGCGGCGGCGACCGGGTGCGTGCTCACCGGGCTGGCCCCGTCCGACCTGCCGCTCCCCAAACTGTCCGGGTGGCTGCGCGACTGGGTCGCCGGCCGGGTCGCCAGGAACTGCGAGCTGGTGCAGGAGCTGAGCGCCTCGGGCAGCGCCGACCCGGTCGCCCAGCTCCTCGGCTCGCGCGCGACCCCGCCCGGCGCCGCCCGATCGGAGGCCCCGGCCGACCGGTGACCGGGCCGGCGGACGCGCCGCCCCGCGGAACGCGGCCTCGCGGCGGGGCGGCGCGGCGCGCCGGCTACTTGACCGAGCCTGCGGTGAGCCCGGAGACGACGTGGCGCTCGATCACCGCGAACAGCACGACGACCGGCACGATGGCCACCAGCGAGGCGGCGAACACGTAGTTCCACTGCACGCTGTAGGCGCCGATCATGTTGTTGATGCCGACCGTGAGCGGCTGCCGGTCGGGCGAGTTGGTGAGGGTCAGGCCCATGATGAACTCGTTCCAGGCCGAGATGAACGTGAAGATCACGGCGGTGACCACGCCGGGCAGCGCCAGCGGCAGGGTGACACGGAACAGCGCACCCATGCGACCGTTGCCGTCGATCATCGCGGCCTCCTCCAACTCCCTGGGGATGGAGCCGATGTAGGCACTCAGGATCCAGATCGCGAAGGCCAGGTTGAAGGCGGCGTTGGCGAGCACCAGGACGATCGGCGTGTCCAGCAGGTCCAGCGCGAAGAACTCCCGGTAGAGGCCGACCTGAAGGGCGGTGGGCTGGAACATCTGGGTGACCAGCACCAGCAGCAGGAAGGCCTTGCGGCCGCGGAAGCGCACCCGGGCGGTGTAGTACGCGGCGGGCAGGGCGACCAGCAGCACCAGCAGCGTCGAGCCTCCGGCCACCAGCAGGGTGGTCCGCAGGTTCTGGCCGAGCGTGGTGTCCGTCCAGACCCTGGTAAAGGCGGAGAAGTCGAAGTGCGTCGGCAGGTAGGAGTTGTCCCGCAGCTGGCCGGCCGGGCGTCCGCCGGTGATCAGCATCTCGACGTACGGGAGCACGAAGAGCGCGGCGAGCGCCCAGGCCAGTGCGGTGAGCAGGACGGTCCGTGCGCGCGGGCGGTGCTTCGCCGGCGACTGCAGGGTGGTCATCGGCCCTCCTCCTCGTTCCAGCGGCTGACCTTGAGGAAGACGGCCACCATGAGGACCACGACGACGAAGTTGACCACGGACATCGCGGCGGACTCGGCGACGTCGTAGCCGCGCAACATGTACATGAACACGGTGGTGGTGGCGGTGTCGGCGTTCGGGCCGCCCTGGGTCATGCCCCAGATGACCGGGAAGGAGTTGAAGACGTTGATCAGGTTGATCACCAGACCGACCAGGAAGGCCGGGCGCAGCAGCGGCAGGGTGACCTTGCGGTAGGTCTGCCAGGGCGTGGCGCCGTCGACCCTGGCGGCCTCGTGGACCTCCTCGGGGATGGTCTGCAGGCCGGCCAGCAGGGTGTAGGTGGTGAACGGCAGTGAGACGAAGACGGCGACGAGCACCAGCCAGGGCTTCGCGTGGGCGGCGTCGCCGAGCCAGGCCTGGGAGCGGTCGATCAGGCCGAGGTCGAGCAGCAGCCGGTTGAACACGCCGGCGACCTGGTCGAGCATCCAGCGGAAGCCGATCGCGGTCATCAGTACGGAGGCGGCCCAGGGCGCGACGAGCGCCCAGCGGGTGACGCGACGGCCGGGGAAGTTCCGGTTGAACAACTGCGCCAGCGCGAGCGAGATCAGCATGGTCAGGCCGACGACGACGACCGTCCAGACGACGGTCCAGGTCAGCACTCCGGCCAGGCGGGGGTCTCCGAAGAGCTTGCGGTACTTGACCAGGCCGGCCGGGCCGTGGTCGGTGCCGGTGGTGTCGATCTTCCGCAGTGAGGTGGCGACCATCTCGACGACCGGCCACACGACCACGCCGAGGATGAGCACGATGGCCGGGGCCAGCCACGGCAGTGGCCCGAGCCGTTCGAACAGGGCACGGCGCCCGGGTGCGGGGCCCGGGCCCGGGGCCGACGGACGCTTCGGCGGCGCGGCCGGCCGGGCGGGTTCGCCGGGCCGGGCGTCTGTGCTGCTGGGGGATGACACGGTGTCGGGATTCCTTGTTCGCTCGTCCGGGTCACTCACCGGCCTGCTGCGCGGCCTTCTGGAGCGCGTCGAGGGTCTTCTTCGGGTCGCTGACCGCGCTGCCGATCTGCGTCTTGATCTGCGCGGAGACCGCAGGCCAGGTCGGGTCGCTGAGGGGGTAGAACGTGGCGGTGGGCAGGATCTGCAGGAACGGTGCCAGGGCCTGCTCGTCCGGGTCGGCCTGGAGCGCGGTGAGCGCGGACCGGGTGACCGGCAGCAGGCTGTACTCCTTGTCGAACCTCACCGCGTTGTCCCGGCCGTAGGCGAAGTCGAGGAAGGCCTTGATCTGTTCCTTGTGGCCGCCCTTCCTGAAGGCCATCATCCAGTCGGCGACGCCGAGGGTGGCCTTTCCGGTGCCGTCCTTGCTGGGCATCGCGGTCCAGGTGACGTCCATGCCCTTGAGGTCGTTCAGCTGGGTGGGGATGCCGTTGAGCATGCCGACCTTGCCGGAGGCGAAGTCCTTGGCCAGGTCGGTGCGGTTGACGGAGGCCGGGCTCTGCTCGGTCAGGCCGGCGTCCACCCAGCTCTTGAGCTGCCCGAAGGTGTCGAGGTTAGCCTGCGAGTTGATGCTGTACCGGCCCTTGGCGTCCTGGTAGCCGCCGTGGTTCTCCAGCATCCAGATGAACGACTCGCCCTGCGCCTCCTCCTTGCCCAGCGGCACGCCGAGCGGGATCTCCACGCCGGCGTTCTTCAGCGCGGTGGCGGCGGTGGTGAGGTCGGCCCAGGTCCTGGGCGGGGCGGCCGGGTCGAGGCCGGCCTTCCTGAAGAGCTCGTTGTTGAACAGGAACATCCGGGCGCTGGAGTTATGGGGGTCTTTCAGTTCTGTCCGTTGTCCGCTGTACAGGACTCACCCAGGTTCCCTGCTTGTCACTGATCAGCGGCACACTGCGCACATGAGTACTGATCCACATGCCGTCCGGATGACCCTCGATCTGACCTGGGTCGAATCCATGGGTGGTCCGCTGATCGTCGTCCCGGTGTCCGCACTGCAGTACTGGGGTGGCTGCACCGAGGACGGCATGATCATCGGTGACAACGACCAGTCGGACGACTACGACCGGGCCTGCGGGGTCGAGGGCCTGGCCGAGGCGATCGGCCTGCGCGGCTGCAGCCACGTCTCGGCATTGGTGCTGGGTGACGAGCCCGCCACCACCTGCTACCTGCCCGAGCAGAGGGCCTTCGTGCGCTGGCTCGCCGCCGACTCCGACGCCGAGCTGCTCGCCGCTGCCGAAACGGCGCTGAACGACCCGGCGACGCCGTGGGAGGAGTGCGGTCTCTGGGAGACCGACGGGCCGGCAGTCCTCATGGACTCCGCCGAGGCCGGCAAGAACCTCGGCGTGCTTTACCCGGACGGCAGGGGCGAGCCGGACCAAGCCCCCGTTCACCTGCCCGCAGGACGCTGGAGGGTCCGCGCGTTCCAGAAGACCGGCGACTCCCCTTGGATCAGCGTGGTTCAGCTCCTTCTACAGGTCGACGGCCAGTCGACAACGGCCCCTTGACTTGCACACCGAGCTCGCACCCGCAACCCCAGAGGCACGGACGCTGGGACGGGTCCGAAGTCCCCCCAACGCCCAACGGGCGCTCACGATCGGTACGCGGCGTCGTGATACCTGCGCAGCCGGGGGCCACGGATCTCGGGCAGCCCGACCAGGGTGTCCCTGAAGGCGCGGTCGTGGGGTTCCAGGAGCCGCCAAGGGCGCAATGGCATTGGGTAGTCGTCGCGCAGGACGCCCGCCGGGAGCGCCCCGATGGCAGGCATCGGCGAGGTCTCCCCGGGGCTGGTGAGGTAGGCCCAGACCCCGCTGTCCAGCGGCACCACCGTCGCCTTGAGGCCGGGTGGGCGCCATGGCTCGCCCGTGCCGGGATGGCGGGGGACGAGGAGGACGTCGGGGCGGGGCCGGGGCTCGGGGATGCCCGGGCCGGCCAGTTCCACCGTGCGGGGGTTGGGCCCGGGTGGGAGGTAGCGGGCCACGGCATGGCCGAGCAGCTCGGCGACGGGGCCGGAGGGGAGGGGCACCGGGTGGTTCTCGGTGGCCGTCACGAGGTGGGCCAGCATGACGCCGACCGCGGCCTCCCAGCGGCGACTCCACGACCCGTCGGGTTCGACGGGCGGGACACGGTGCTCGGCACGCTCCAGGTCCGCCCAGTCGGGCGGCGGCCTGTCCGGAAGCTCCGAGGGGCGGCTAACGACCGCGTCGGGCTCCAGCCACACCGTCTGCCACGAGCCGCAGTCGTCGATCCGGGTCGCCACGGCCCGTTCACACCCGGTGCAGGCCAGGTTGGGCCCGGCCCGGCCGTCCACGCCCCGGCAGTAGCCCTCGCACCTCTCCGGGATCAGAGTCATCGACCTGGAGTCACCCGGCGCGATGACGATCCTGCCCCGCGCGCCGAAGGAGACGGAGTACACCGGGGCGTACACGCCCTGGCGGGCAGCCGCTTCCTCTCCGACTTCCTGCCACAACCGCCAGGGCGGCCCGGTGGGCCGGGGGTCGACGGCGTACGTCCCCGGCTCCATCAGCGGAGGGTGAAGTTCCTCCCAGGCACCGTGGTGGGTGTGGACGGGTAGTGCGACCCGGGACACCGGTGCCGTCAGCTCGGTGCAGCACTCGGCACACGCGAACACGTCCAAACAAGCTCCCCCCGCTGCGGTTCACCGGGATTGTGCCTCGCCCGCGGCGGAGGATCCATCGGATTTCGGAGCGGATCCAGAGGCTTCCGGGGGCGCTTCGTCGCTGGGTTGATGACGGGTCGGCGCCGACCGGGTCGACGACCGCACCAGGCCGGGGCAGCAGGTGGCTACTTCGGGGTCATGCGGAGCCTTCAGTTCTGTCCGTCGTCCGCGTTGTGGCGGCGGCGTTCGGCGAGGTTGGTCACCCCGCTCAGCGCTTGCAACTCGTCCTCCAGGGCGGCCTTGTCTCCGGTCAGCTGGCGGATCGCTTCGGCGTAGATGCGGACCAGCTTGCGCAGGTCGCCGTTCTCCCGCCGGAGACGGGCGTTCGCGTCATCGGCCCGAGCGCTGTTCTTCGGGGTCGTGGCCGAGCGGTGCCGGTCGGCGAGCCGGGTCTTGAACCAGGCGATCAGTTCCGGGTAGTTGCGGTAGAACGTCGCGTGGGTGACGCCGAGGCGCTTCTCGACATTGGTGACGGTGGCGCGCCGGGCGGCTGCCTCGCTCTCGGCGAGTTCGGATTCCATCGCGGCCCGGACCTGCTCGTCGGTGGGCAGTCGGGGGCTCACGGGCTCTCCGTCTTGGTGTCCGGGCCGGTGACGGCGGTTTCGGTGAGGAAGTCGGCGAGCTCCTGTCGGCGGGTTTGGATCCGGTGCCGGACGAACGGCGCCAGCTGGTCCGCGCGGGCGAGTTCCCGGTCGTGGGCTTCCAGGGCCGCTCGCAGGTGGTCGGTGTTCTCGGCGGACAGGGCGACGTTGCGGCAGCGCAGGGGCTGGCAGTCCGGCAGCGAGGGGCCGGTCTGGCCGTCGTCCCGGCGGCACAGGGCCCGGTCCGGGTTGTGGACGCAGGTGACGTACCGGCCCGGGTAGATGTGGGGGTCGTGCCGGGCCATGTGGCGCTGGAGCCGCTTGGCGTCGTTGATCACCTTGCCCTGGAACTGGACATGCCGCTCGAACTCGGCGAGGCGGCTCTCCGCCTCGGCCGCGGCCGGGCCGGTGAGGCGGTGGAACTCGTCACTGGTGATCAGGTCGCCGAGTTTCTCGCCGCGGGCGATCGCCTCCTCGGACTCGACCTCGTCGCGGAACCCGGAGTCGGAGGTGCCGGCGTAGCCCTCGAACATCTGCACGCGCAGGTGCCGGTACTGCAGGGCGCCGGCGATGACGCCGCCGGGGCGGCGGGCGATGAACCAGGCCAGGGTGCGGCGGAACTGGCTGGTGGTGACCCGCCACTGCCGGCCGTTGACCAGCGGGATGGCGTCGTCGCGGTCGGCGCCTCGGCAGTAGGTGTTGATCCAGTCGCGGAACTCCTGTAGGTCGGCGTTGGTCGTCTTCGTGGTGCGGGCCTCGTTGAGGCCTCGCTGTGCCGTGTAGCCGGGCGAGGACGGCAGCAGCGCGAAGAGGTACTTCTGCCGCGCGGGCTGGAGGCGCTCCAGGATGTCGACGGCCCGCTGGGCGGGCGCGCTGATCACCCAGGTGGCGTCGGCGCCGTTGTGGTCGGCCTCGCCCTTGAAGGCCCGGCCGTGCAGCCTGCGGCGCACGATCCGCCCGGTCTCGTCGCGCCAGACCTGCACGCAGCCGCGTTTCAGGTGCTTGACCTCGCTGTCGCGCAGGCCGGACAGGAACGCGATGGTGATGTAGCAGGCGGTCTGCAGCAGCCGGGTCAGCCGGCCGAGGCCCTCGTAGGGGACCGGGCCGCGCCAGGGCGCGCCGTCCAGGAGGCCGGCCATCGGGGTCCGCAGGTAGGTGTCGTCCGCGACGCCGAGTTCGGCGGCGGCCTGGCGGACCAGCTTGGCCGAGGGGTGCCCTTCGCTGAGGGTTGCGCGCTGGACCCTAGCCTCGCGTGCGAGGTGGCTGAGGTTGGCCTCGCCCTTCCACCCGGGCAGCGGTCGGCCCTCGGCGCGGTAGCGTTCCAGGACTGCGGTGACGGACGGAATCACCCGGGCCCGTCCGATCGGCTGCTGTCCGCGCCGCTTGCGGCTCCTCTTCGTCCACTGGTCCAGCCGCTGCCACTCCTCGTACGCGGCGAGGACGTCCTCGGAGAAGTCGTCGATCCAGCGCATCGCCCACACCAGCAGCGGAGCGTGGACCTGCTCGGGGATGCGGCTGGTGGCGTTCTCCCGGCCGCCACGCCCCGCCGCCCGTGACGGGGCGCCCGGCGCCCGGTCCGCCGCCGCGGCGGCGGGGTCGAAGGTGAGCGGGTCGCCGATCTCGGAGCGGAACAGCCACAGCAGCCGCAGCGCGCGGTGGCGGGCTTCCCTGGTGTCGTGCGTGACCCGCAGGCCGGCGACGTGGGCGGTGAACGCCTCGACGTCGCCGGGGGTCACCGCCGCCACCGCACGCACGCCGCGTTCCTCCAGCCAGGTGAAGACGGCGTTCAGCCCGGTCACGTACTTGCGGACCGAGGCGACGCTGCGCACCGGCTTGAGGCCCGGCGGCACGTCCCCTCGCAGCAGCAGGAAGGCGAGCTCCTTGGCCGTGCGGCGGAAAGGCGCCGGCAGGGGCGCGAAGTTGATGACGATCGTCTCCTGGTGCCGCTGCGTCTGGGCGTGCTTGAGGAGCCAGGTGTCGTCGCCGAACCGGGAGGTGTCGGCCAGCCGCACCCCCGGCACCAGCGGGCGTCCGGCCAGCACCGGCGCGTGCGCGGGGAAGCGTTCGCGGGCCGGGCCCGCAGCGGGGGCCGCAAAGTCGCTCACGAGGGCTCCTTGAATCCGTCGAGGAAGTCGGTCGGCAGCTCCTGCGGTGCCCGAGCGCGGGCCAGCTCGCGCTGGGCCGCGGTGAACTTCGGCAGGACCAGGCGGGTGACGATCAGCCAGGTGACGCCGTGGCGCCCGACCCAGTCGTCGACGTCGCGCGCGTCCAGGTCGGCCTGCAGCTGGTTCAGCAGCGCGAACAGCGCGGGCAGGTGGTGCTCGGCGACCAGCGCGTTCGGGCAGCGCAGGCAGGTCAGGAACGAAACGTCGCACGGCCCGCCGCCGCTGTGGGGGCTGTGCTCGAAGTCCAGGCAGGCGGCCACCAGGGTGTCCAGGTCGCCGGCCCGCGCCGCGGCGAGCGTGCCGGGTGTGGTGCCCAGGGCCGCGGCCGCAGCCTGCGGGTCGCGTTCGGCCTCCTCGGCGGCGGGCCCGGCGAGGATCCGGCCGCGGAAGGCGCGCACCGAGCCCTCGGCGTCCTCCAGCGCCTCGGTCAGGACCTGCTCCGCCCAGTCCCGGATCCGCGGATCGCTGCGCAGGTAGTGCAGGAACGAGACGTTCGGGGTGTTCGTGCGCGACGCCGACGGCAGGTGCCCGCCCACCGCTCGGGCGGTGCGGACCTCCACCGTCTTCTTCAGCCGGCCCAGGGTCAGCTTCAGAGGCCGCGCCCCGCCCGCAGCCCCGTCGCCGTCGGCGGGGTCGTCCGCGGTCAGCCCGTGCCGGGCGGCCCACTTGAACAGGTCCAGCTGCCGGCCCAGGCGGTTCTCGAAGGGGTCGATGTGTCCGTGGGCCGCGCGCCGGGCGGCCAGCGCCTCGCTGGGGCCGGCGGGGTGGTGGGCCGCCCAGATCGACCACACCCTGCGCGAGCCGCTGAAGACCCGCCCGGCGGCCGCCAGCTCGTGCAGCAGCAGGAACCAGCCCCCCGGGGTGCGCAGGCGCGAGCCGTCGGTGCCGGTCTCCCAGTGGATCGTCTCGCGCGAGCGGCTCTTGCCCCGCCGGCGCTTGAGGAGGCTCACCGCCACCGCCCGGCCCTCCAGGAGCCGGTGCTCGCAGGACAGCTCCTTGAGAGTCTCCGTGTTCCGGCCCGACAACCCGACGCCGAGGACCAGCAGGGGAACGATGTCCTGGGTGGTCAGGAACAGCTCGCCGGCCGCCTCACGCCAGGCGGCCATGTCCGCGACCCGGCCGCCGCCCGCCAGCGTCTTGTGCACGAGGGGGACCTCACCGGTCTCCAGGGTCCGCGCGAGGGCGGCGGCCCGGGAGCGGGCCGGCTCGTCCATGCCTTCCGGCGCCGCGCGGAAGCGCTCGACGAGGTCGCGCGCGGCCCGGTGGCGGCGGCGGATGGCCGCCACGTCGCCGCGGGCGGCCGCCATGATCGCGGCGAACTCGCGGTCCGAGTACCCCGGGACCTGCGGCCGCTCCTGCTCCACGTGCCAGCGGTCGTAGAGCCGGGCGGGCTGCTCCAGGTACTCCCGCACCTGCGGCCGCAGCACCTCGGGCGGCTCGACCTCCTTCAGCAGCGCCCGCACCTGGTGCATCTCCTGCACGACCGCCGGCCCCTGAATCGTCATCCGCCGGTGCTGGTCGTAGCGGCGCAGGTGGGCGAGCGTCAGCGCACCCAGGGTCCGCGGCGGGCGGCCCAGCTCCCCCAGCCACCTCAGCAGCCGCACGACGCCCGACCAGGACCCGTCGGCCGCCCCGCGGGTCCGCAAGCCCCCCGCCGGGCCGACCCGCCGGGCCCACGCCGCCGCCAGGACGGCGTGCAGGCCCGGGCACGGCAGTTGCTCGAACGAGTACACCGCCCGCCGCCCGTCCTCGCCGAAGAACTCCACCACCGGCCCGCCCGGCCCGTCCGCCGCCGGGGGTGCGTAGAAGCCGTCCGGCTGCGGCGAGACCTTGCCCCGCCCGGCCCTGCGCCCTGCGGCCGTCCCCGTGTCCGTGTCCGTTTCAGGCGGCATCGGCCACCACCAGGTCCTCGGGGTGGACACCGGCCGGCTCCCAGCCGTCCGGCACCAGCGCCATCCGGGTCTCCATCTCCAGCTCCTGCAAGGTGTGCAAGTAGATCTGCGTCGTCTCGATCGACCGGTGGCCCAGGCGCATCCGCACCCAGTTCAGCGGATCGCCGAAGACCATCTGGTAGGTCTCGCGCTGCCGCGGCGTCATCGCCGCCAGCTCCTGGATGTGCCCGCGCCACAGCTGTTCGAGCGTGATCACCGCGAAGCTGTGCCGCAGGACGTGGGCGTGGCACGCAACCCGCAGCCCCAGCCGCGCGCAGCGCGCGTTGGCGGTCTTGAAGACCTCCTGCCAGCCCGAGGGCCGGCTCGGCAGGCCGTAGCGGTTCAGCCACAGCGCCGCCGGCTCCAGGCCCTGCGGGGTGTCGATCAGGACCCGGCGGCGCTCCCCCTCGTCCAGCTTGCCGATCGCCACCCGCTCGCCATCGACCACCGCCACCGGCCGGCGCCGGTCCGGGACGATCAGCGGCCGACGGATCCGCTCGTAGAGGCCCTTCTCCCGGGCCTCCTCGACGGCCTCCGCCCGATCCGTCTCCACGTAGTCCCAGACGTCCTTCAGCGCCGACGCCGGGAAGTAGACCCTGCGGGCCGAGCCGCCCTTGGCTATCGCCTCCGGCAGCCACGTGCGGGCGTTGAGCACCCCCGGCACCGGCTCGGGCAGCTCGAACAGGCTCAGAGCGGTCTGCTCCGACAGCCGCAGCCCGGTGCGAATCATCGCATCGGTGTAGGCGGCGTTCCGCGAGGCGAACCGACCGCGGAACGACCGGTCCGGCAGGCCCCGCACCGTGAAGCCGCGCACCCCCGTGTCCCGCCAGAGCCGGTAGGTCCCGGCAGGCAGCCACTCGACGTCGTTGGACCGCCCCTCGTGCGACGCCTCCGCCGGCGTCGGCCCGCCCGGCGCCCGACGCGGATCACGGCCGCGGGAAGCCCGCTGCCGGAACGGGTTCCGGGCCGCATGGCCCGCCGCGACGGCCCACAGGTAGAACTGGTGGACCGTGGCGACCTCGCGGTCCCAAGTCGTCATCTCCACCCGCGGACCGGCGGCGTCGTGCAGCCGCCAGTGCTTGAACGCGGCCCGGTCGTCCGCAGTCGCAACCTTCCAGCTCCGCCGGCCCCGGTTGTCCCACAAGAACTTCAGGAACCGCTTCAGGTCGTAGGCGACCGCCGCCTGGGTCGTGGTCGGCTCGTTGGCCAGCACCCTGACGAAGTAGTCGTTCAGGTCGACGTCGTACCGGCCGAGCGGATCGATCAGGTACGGCGAGCCGTCCCCGATCCGCTTCTCGTCCAACCAGTCGTCCAGAGCAGCGGCATCGACCATCACGTCCGTACTCGACTGCGGCAAGCTGAGCTCACGCCGGGTGAAGAACACCCGCCAGCCCAGCACGCCCGGATCTCTTGATCTGGATCGCACCGCTGGAACGTAGCAAGGACATGTCCGAAACCGCATAAGTGAAGATGAACGGGATGCCGTACCGGGTGCCGTCCTGCTCGCCGGCCTGCGCCATCGCGGGGAGCAGGTCCGCCGCGGTGCTGCCGGAGAGGACCTCCTGGGCCGGGTAGAGCTGGCCGTTCTTGGCGAAGTCCGCGTAGCCGCCGGTCTGCAGGACGTCCGGCTGGTTGCCGTTCTGCACCATCGTCTTGACCTGGGTGTCGATGTCGTTCCAGTTGATGACCTGGAGGTCGACCTTGATCTCGGGGTTCTGCTGCTCGAAGGCCGAGATCACGCCCTGCCAGTACGCCTGACTCGGGTTCTGGCCGTTGGAGCCGTAGTCGGCGGCGACGAACCTGATCGTCGTCACCCCGTCGGCGGAGGTCGAACCGGAGGCCGAGCCCTTGCCGCATCCGGACAGTGCGAGCGTTCCGGCCAGGGTGGCCGCGGACAGGGCGAAAAGGCGCCGCTTCATCTCTGGTACCGCCTTTGCGAGTGGGGGCCGACCCCGCGGTGGCCCGGGTGGGGGATGGTGCGACCTGCACGAAGCTGCGCTGCATGACCACTGTTTGCTCAACATCGAGCAGATACGCCGAACTGAGTTTGCCTCGCCGGCCGGGTGCCGCAAGGCACTCGGTGGATCAGTATTGCTCACAGATGACGCGTTGGGCTATGAATAGAGCAGTTTCAAGCAGATGCTTGCAGCAGAAAGCGGCGCTCGGTGCGGACCTGTCCCCGAGCGCGCCGCCCATGCCCCCACCGAGGAGAGCCAGATGAGTCACGTCGAACGGGAGATCGCCAGCCAACCGGAGTGCTGGCGCAGGGCACTGGAACTGGAGCCCGCAGGACTGCCCGAGCACGGCGAACGGGTGGCCGTGATCGGCTGCGGCACCTCGCTCTACATCGCGCAGGCGTACGCGGGCCTCCGCGAGGGTGCCGGCCTCGGTGAGACCGACGCCTTCGCGGCCTCCGAGTTCCCGGCGGCCCGGGCCTACGACCGCGTCGTCGCCATCACCCGCTCGGGAACCACGACCGAGGTGCTCGCCGCGCTGCAACGCTGCGGCGGGACGCCGACCGTCGCGCTCACCGGCGACCTCGCCACCCCGATCGGCACGGCCGCCGGCACCGTGGTCGACCTGGAGTTCGCCGACGAGAAGTCGGTGGTGCAGACCCGCTTCGCCACCACCGCGCTGGCGCTGCTGCGCGGCCGCCTCGGGCTCGCCCCCGCCGACCTGGCCGCCCACGCCGAGCGGGCGCTGACCGCCCCGTTGCCCGAACAGTCCACCGAGGCGGGCCAGTTCACCTTCCTCGGGACCGGCTGGACGGTCGGCCTGGCCCACGAGGCGGCCCTCAAGCTGCGCGAGGCCTCCGGGTCGTGGACCGAGTCCTACCCGGCCATGGAGTACCGGCACGGCCCGATCAGCGTCACCGGCCGCGGCAGCGTGGTGTGGTTCTTCGGCGAGCCGCCGACCGGGCTGGTCGACCAGGTCGAGCCGACCGGCGCCGTGCTGTCGGTGAGCGCGCTGGACCCGATGGCCGACCTGATCCGCGCCCAGCGGCTCGCCGTCGAACTGGCCAAGGGCCGCGGCCTGGACCCCGACCAGCCGCGCAACCTCACCCGCTCCATCGTGCTCACCCGGCCGTGACCGCGACGGCGATCGCCCTCGACGTCGGCGGAACCCACATCAAGGGCGCGGCGGTGGCCGCGGACGGCCGCCTCCGCCACACCGAGCGCTGGTTCACCCGCGCCGAACGCGGGCCGGAGGCCGTCCTCCAGACCGTCCTCGACCGCGCCGCCGAACTCGCCGGGCGCTTCCGCCCGGCCGCCGCGGGGATCGCCGTGCCCGGCATCGTCGACGAGGCGGCCGGCACCGCGGTGCTGGCCGCCAACCTCGGCTGGCGGGACCTGCCCGTCCGGCAGCTGCTGTCCGAACACCTGGGCATCCCGGTCGCGTTCGGGCACGACGTGCGGGCCGGGGGCATCGCCGAGGCCAGGGCCGGCGCCGGCCGCGGCAGCCGCGACTTCCTCTTCGTACCCGTCGGCACCGGGATCGCCGCCGCGCTGATGGTCGACGGGCGGCCGCTCACCGGCAGCCACACCCGGGCCGGCGAGCTGGGCCACCTGGTGGTGCGTCCCGGCGGCGAGCCGTGCGCCTGCGGCCGTCGCGGCTGCGTGGAGACCCTCGCCTCGGCGGCCGCCGTCGCCCGTCGCTACACCGCCGCCACCGGGGAGGCGGGCGTCACCGCCGAGCAGGTCGGCAGGCGCGCCGCGACCGGGGACCGCACGGCCGCCACCGTCTGGCGGGAGGCCGTCGACGCGCTCGCCGACGGCCTGGCGAGCGCGATCACGCTGCTCGACCCCGAGCGGATCGTGATCGGCGGCGGCCTCGCCCGGGCGGGCGAGCCGTACTTCGCGCCACTGCGGACGGCTCTGACGGCGCGGCTCTCCTTCCAGACGATGCCCGAGCTCCTGCCCGCCGAACTCGGCCACGAGGCGGGCTGTTTCGGTGCCGGACTGCTCGCGCGGGACCTTCTGGGCGAGGGGGCGGCGGCGTGATCCTCACCGTCACCCTGAACGCCGCCCTGGACATCACCCACCACCTGGACCGGATGCGCCCGCACGGCAGCAACCGGGTCCGGGCGGTGGCCCAGCGCGCGGGCGGCAAGGGCGTCAACGTCGCCCGGATCCTGCACGCCCTCGGCCACCCGACCGTGGTCACCGGCCTGACCGGCGGCCTCACCGGCCGGGCGATCCGCGCCGAACTGGCGTCCGCCGGCCTGGCCGACCGCATGCTGGCGATCGCGGGCGAGTCACGGCGGACGGTGGCCGTGGTCGAGGAGGACGCCGGGGACACCACGATCCTGCTCGAACCCGGCCCGGTGGTGGGCGTCGGGGAATGGGCGCGGTTCCTCGACCACCTCGACACCCTGCTGCCGCACGCCGCGGCGGCGGTCCTCTCCGGCAGCCTGCCGCGCGGCGTGCCCGAGGACGCCTACGCCCACCTGCTCCGGCGCGCGCACGCGCACGGCGTCCCGGCGGTGCTCGACGCCGACGGGACGGCGCTGAGCACGGCGTTGGCGGCCGGACCGGCCCTGGTCAAGCCGAACGCGGAGGAACTCGCCGCCGCCACCGGCCTGGCCGATCCGGTGGCCGCCGCCCGCAGGCTGCGGGCCGCGGGCGCCGGTGCGGTGGTCGCCTCGCTCGGCGCCGACGGCCTCGTCGCCGTCACCCCGCACGGCGGTTGGCGGGCCCGCTCGCCCGAGCGGCTGGCCGGCAACCCCACCGGCGCGGGCGACGCCGCGGTCGCCGCGCTCACCCTCGGCCTGGTCGGCGGTGAGCCCTGGCCCGACCGGCTGGCCGAGGCCGTGGCACTGTCCGCGGCCGCCGTCGCCGCACCGCTGGCCGGCGACTTCGACCCCGCCCTCCACCACGCCCTGCGGTCCCGCGTGGACGTCCACCCCTTCGCCACCGAGGAGTCCGACCCATGCCCCTGAGCGGAACCGGCCCGATCGCCGCCGCCGCTGCCGAAGCCGCGTGCGGTGTCGGCGCCTTCAACGTCATCCAGCTGGAGCACGCCCAGGCGATCGTCGCCGGGGCCGAGGCCGCCGGTGCGCCGGTGATCCTGCAGATCAGCGAGAACGCCGTGCGCTACCACGGCGCCCTCGGGCCGATCGGCGCCGCCACGCTGGCCGTCGCCCGGGCCGCGCGGGTGCCGGTCGCGGTCCACCTGGACCACGCCACCTCCGTGGAACTCGTCGGCCAAGCCGTGGACTTGGGCTTCACCTCGGTGATGTTCGACGCTTCGGCGCTGTCGTACGGGGAGAACGTGCGGGCCACCGCCGAGGTGGTGCGGCGGTGCCACGCCGCGGGCGTCTGGGTGGAGGCCGAACTGGGCGAGGTCGGCGGCAAGGACGGCGTCCACGCCCCGGGTGTGCGCACCGATCCGGCCGAGGCCGCGGCGTTCGTCGCCGCCGCCGGCGTGGACGCGCTCGCGGTGGCCGTCGGCACCTCGCACGCGATGCCCACCCGCGACGCGGCGCTCGACTTCGAGCTCATCGGACGGTTGCGCCGGGCGGTGCCGGTCCCGCTCGTCCTGCACGGCTCCTCGGGTGTGGCGGACGGGGACCTCACCGCGGCCGTGGAAGCCGGCATGACGAAGGTCAACATCGCCACCCACCTCAACCGGGTGTTCAGCACCGCCGTCCGCCGGGCCCTGGCCGACGACGCGCGGCTGGTCGACACCCGCCGCTACCTCGGGCCGGCCCGCGCGGCCGTCGCCGCCGAGGTCACCCGGCTGCTCGGCGTCCTCAAGGCGACAGCACCGGCGGCCTGAGCCACCACCGCCCGCGGCCCGACCGGGACCACCACTCCACGGCGACGGCCGCCCGTCCCCGCGTGGGGGAGGGCGGCCGTCGGCGTCGCTCAGGCGGGCTCGACGGTGGAGAACCTCTCGCCGCCGATGATCCACCGGCCGCGGCGCATCACCGCGACCAGGTCGTAGCCCTCCGAGTCGACCACGACCAGGTCGGCGAGCTTGCCGGTCTCCAGCGAGCCGATCGAGTCGCCCAGGCCGAGCAGCCGGGCCGGGGTGGCGGACAGCGACTCGACGGCCTGGCCGAGCGTCAGCCTCCCGACGGTGAGGGCTCTTCGGAACACCCGGTCGAGGGTCGCCGTGGACCCGGCGATGGAGCTGCCGTCCGGGAGCATGGCGACGCCGTCCTTGACCTGGACCTGGAGCGGGCCGAGCGGGTAGAGGCCGTCGCCCATGCCGGCCGCGCCCATCGCGTCGGTGATCAGGGCGACCCGGTTCGCGCCGGCGGTGCCGTAGGCGAGGTCCAGGACGGAGGGGTGCAGGTGCACGCCGTCGTTGATCAGCTCGACGGTGACCCGCTCGTCCTCCAGCAGCGCCACGAT
>NZ_JBHJSJ010000013.1:0-19090 GCF_042268845.1 Kitasatospora sp. NPDC056273
CCGGTGGCGGCGACGATGTCGCGCAGGAGCGGACGGCCCGGGACGACGCGGGCTCAGCGGCCGCGCAGCGCGCGGTAGCGGGCGACCAGCTCGGCGGTGGAGCTGTCCAGCTGCTCGGTGCCCTCGCCGGTGAGCAGCACCGGCTCGATCCGCTTGGCGAGTACCTTGCCCAGCTCGACGCCCCACTGGTCGAAGGAGTCGATGTTCCAGATCGCGCCCTGGACGAACACCTTGTGCTCGTAGAGGGCGACCAGCTGGCCGAGCACCGAGGGGGTGAGCTCGCCGGCCAGGAGGGTGGTGGTCGGGTGGTTGCCCTGGAAGGTCTTGTGCGGGACGAGCTCGGCGGGCACGCCCTCGGCCGCGACCTCCTCCGGGGTCTTGCCGAAGGCCAGCGCCTGGGTCTGAGCGAAGAAGTTGGCCAGCAGCAGGTCGTGCTGGGCGACCAGGCCTGCGGGCAGGTCGGCGACCGGCTTGGCGAAGCCGATGAAGTCGGCCGGGATGACCTTGGTGCCCTGGTGCAGCAGCTGGTAGTAGGCGTGCTGGCCGTTGGTGCCGGGGGTGCCCCAGACCACCGGGCCGGTCTGCCAGTCCACCGGGGTGCCGTCGCGGGTCACCGACTTGCCGTTGGACTCCATGTCCAGCTGCTGGAGGTAGGCGGTGAACTTGGACAGGTAGTGCGAGTAGGGCAGCACCGCGTGCGCCTGGGCGTCGAAGAACGCGCCGTACCAGACGCCGAGCAGGCCGAGCAGCAGCGGGACGTTCTGCTCCGGCGGGGCGGTGCGGAAGTGCTCGTCGACCAGGTGGAAGCCGTCCAGCATCTCGCGGAAGGCGTCCGGGCCGATGGCGGTCATCAGCGAGAGGCCGATCGCCGAGTCGTAGGAGTAGCGGCCGCCCACCCAGTCCCAGAACTCGAACATGTTGGCCGTGTCGATGCCGAAGTCCTGCACGCCCCGGGCGTTGGTGGACAGCGCGACGAAGTGCTTGGCCACCGCCTCGGTGCCGGCGCCCAGGCCGCCGAGCAGCCAGTCCCGGGCGGAGACCGCGTTGGTGATGGTCTCGATGGTGGTGAAGGTCTTCGAGGCGACGATGAACAGCGTCTCGGCCGGGTCGAGGTCGCGGACCGCCTCGTGCAGGTCGGCGCCGTCCACGTTGGAGACGAAGCGGACGTCGAGGTCGCGCTTGCTGTACGAGCGGAGCACCTCGTAGGCCATCGCCGGGCCGAGGTCGGAGCCGCCGATGCCGATGTTGACGACGGTGCGGATCGGCTTGCCGGTGTGGCCCTTCCACTCGCCGCTGCGGACCCGGTCGGCGAAGGCGGCCATCTTGTCGAGGACGGCGTGCACCGCGGGCACCACGTTCTCGCCGTCGACCTCGACCACGGCGCCGCGCGGGGCGCGCAGCGCCGTGTGCAGGACCGCCCGGTGCTCGGTGTTGTTGATCTTCTCGCCGCGGAACATCGCGTCCCGCAGCTCGGCGACACCGGTGGCGGCGGCCAGCTCGCGCAGCAGCCCCAGCGTCTCGTCGGTGACCAGGTGCTTGGCGTAGTCCACGTGCAGGTCGCCGACCTGGAGCGTGTAGCGGCGGCCGCGCTCCGGGTCGGCGGCGAACAGCTCGCGCAGGTGGGTGGCGCCCAGTTCGGTCCGGTGCTTGGCCAGGGCGGCCCACTGCGGGGTGCGGTCGAGCGGGGTGCGGGCGTCGGCGCGGGTCTCCGACATCGGTGGGTCCTCGATTCATCTGGGTGCAGAAACCGGCAGGGCCAGGCGTGAGGGTTCGCCGAGGTCGTGCGGGTACTGGTGGTGCGCCGACTCCGTTGACGGCCTGCCCGGGTTCAGCCTATGCAACCCCGGGGCCGGTCGTGCGCATTCCGCCCGGCCCCGGCTGCCGCCCCGTCACTTCCGTTCGGAGCGCAGGTCGAGTCCGCGCAGCACCTCGTCGACCAGCTCCGGATCGGCGCCGGGCTCGCTGCGGGCGGCGAGCATCTCGCGGCGGGAGGCGGCGATCATCTCCTGCTCGACGTCCCGGGCGGCCCGCCACTGGGCCATCCGCAGCTTGGCCTCGGCGGCCTCCTCCTCGGCGTAGTTCTCCGGGCAGAGCCGGGCCAGCCGGTCGTGCTGACGGTCCCGCAGGCGGTCGGCGACCTCGGCGGGCAGCCGGTCCTGCTCCTCCAGTTCGCCGAGCCGGTTGAGCCCGGCCTTGGCGGCCCGCCACCAGAGCTGGCGCACCGCCTGCTCGTGCTTGTCCTGGTCGATGTCCAGCTCGAACCGCTTGGCCAGCCAGGGCAGGGTGAGGCCCTGCACCAACAGGGTGAAGAGCACCACGCTGAAGGCGATGAAGACCAGTCGGCCGCGCTCGGGGAAGTCCTCGCCGGAGTGCAGGGTGAGCGGGATGGCGAGCGCCAGGGCGACGGTGGCCACGCCGCGCATGCCGGACCACCAGAGGATCACGCTCTCCTTCCAGCTGAACGGCGTGTCCTCCTCGTCGCCGGAGCGCAGCCGCTTCGACAGCCAGCCGGCCGGCAGCAGCCAGAGCAGCCGGACCGCCACGACCACCGCGATGACCACGGCGGCGTCGCCGATGAAGCCGGTCCAGCCGCGGCCGGCCTCCTTGAGCACGGTGGCCAGCTCCAGGCCGATCAGTCCGAAGGCGACGCCGGTGATCAGGATCTCGACCACCTCCCAGAAGGCGTTGCCGACCAGCCGGTAGGCGACGGCGTCCGCGTCGGAGGCGCGCTCGGCGAGGTAGAGCGCGCAGACCACGACGGCGAGCACGCCGGAGCCGTGGATCTCCTCGGCCAGGGTGTAGGCGGCGAAGGGCACCAGCAGGTTGAGCGCGACCTGCTGGGTCGGGTCGTCCAGGCGCTCGGCGAGCTTGGTGTTGACCCAGCCGAGCGCGACGCCGACCACCACGGCCAGCACCGCGGACAGCACGAAGCGCAGCACCGCGTCGCCGCCCGAGAAGTCGCCGCTGACCATGGCCTCGATGGACAGCGAGTAGATGACGATCGCGGTGACGTCGTTGAACAGCCCCTCGCTCTCCAGGATCGCCACCAGGCGGCGGGGCAGCCCGACGCTGCCGGCCACCGCGACGGCGGCGACCGGGTCGGGCGGGGAGACCAGCGCGCCGACCGCGATGGCGGCGGCCAGCGGCAGGGCGGGCAGCAGCCAGTGCACGGCACCGGCCACGGCGACCGTGGTGACCACCACCAGGCCGATCGCCAGCAGCAGGATCGAGCGGGCGTTGGCCTTGAAGTAGCGCACCGAGGAGCGCCGGGCCACCGCGAAGATCAGCGGCGGCAGGACCAGCGGGAGGATCAGCTCGGGTTCGATGCTGACGTCCGGGATCTGCGGGACGAGCGCCATGACGATGCCGAGCAGGGTCATCAGCACCGGTTGTGGCACTCCGGTCTTCCGACCGAGCGGCATGGTCACCACGGAGGCGAGCAGCACCAGGAAGAACAGGGGCAGCTGGCCCACGGGGAGGTTCCTCTCGACGACGGACGGCTGAGCGCCGTCCAGGATAAATCTGACAATGCGCCCATCAGTGTCGACACGCTGAACAAAAGCTTGACCTCAAGCGCACTTCAGGCCCGAGGATCGTCGACAACGGATGGATCAAGAAGGCTCACGAAGGTTCGAGAAGGATCGAGAAGGGGCGGGAAAAGGCATGAAAGCGGTCACCGTAACGGGGAGCGGCGGTCCTGAGGTCCTACGGGTCACCGAGGTGCCCGACCCGGAGCCCGGGCCGGGCGAGGTACGGGTACGGGTGTACACGGCCGGGGTGCAGCCGGTGGACCTCGCGATCCGGGAGGGGTTCCGTCCGCCGGACCTGGCGGTCGAGCCGCCGTTCGTCCTCGGCAACGAGTTCGCCGGGGTGGTCGACGCCCTCGGTCCGGACGCCGGCGACTGGCGGGTCGGGGACGAGGTGCTGGGCTTCCGGGTGCTGGGCTGCCAGGCCGACCGGGTCGTGGTCGACGCCGGCCGGCTGGTCGCCAAGCCCGCCGGGATGCCCTGGGAGCAGGCCGGCTCGCTCTCCGCCTCCGGCCAGACCGCGCACCTGGCGCTCACCGAGCTGGGCGTCGGCCCGGGCGACACCGTGCTGGTGCACGGCGCCGCGGGCGGGGTCGGCACGGTCGCCGTCCAGCTGGCCCGCGCCTGGGGTGCCACCGTGGTCGGCACCGCGAGCGAGCGCAACCACGCGTACCTGCGGGAGCTGGGCGCGGTACCGGTCACGTACGGCGAGGGGCTGGTGGAGCGGGTCCGGGCGGCGGCGCCGCAGGGGGTGACCGCGGCCTTCGACGCCGCCGGGCGGGGCGCCCTGGAGGCCTCCGTCGAACTGGTCGCCGACCGGGACCGGATCGGCACCGTGGTCGACTACCCGGGCGCCGAGCGGCTGGGCGTCCGGGCGCTGCGGGGCGAGCGGACGGCCGGGCGGCTGGCCGAGCTGGTGAAGCTCTGGGAGGCCGGCGCACTGCGGCTGGAGGTCGAGGAGTCGTTCCCGATCGAGCGGGTCGCCCAGGCCCACCGGCTGGTCGGCTCCGGGCACGTCCGGGGCAAGGTGGTGCTGACCATGTGAGCGCGCCGGGCTCCCCGCCCCGGGCCGATTGTGAGTTTCAGCCGCTGACCAGGTAATGTTCTCCACGTCAGCAGGCGCCGCTAGCTCAGTTGGTTAGAGCAGCTGACTCTTAATCAGCGGGTCCGGGGTTCGAGTCCCTGGCGGCGCACAGACAGCCGGAAGGCCCTTCGCGAGAGCGGGGGGCCTTCCGGCGTTTCGGCGTACGCCCGCGCGGTTTCCGCCGTACGCCCGTACGGGTCCCGCCGTCCGCCCGCGCGCCCCTCCGGTCCCGCGCCGCCGCACGCGCCCCCGCCCTCGCCCCCGCACGCGCCGGATGGCAGGAAAGGTGGGAAGCAGGTCATTGCTGCCACCGCTCCCCGTTGGGAGGCTGGCCGTATGAGAGCGCACAGCGTGGTCATCGTCCTCTTCGAGGGCGTGCAGAGCCTCGATGTGACCGGCCCCCTGGAGGTGTTCGCGGGGGCGGGCCGGGCCGCCGGGCAGCCCGCGGCCTACCGGGTCACCACCGCCTCCCCCGGCGGCGGGCCGGTGCGCAGCCACAGCGGACTGCGGCTGCTGCCGGACGCGGACCTGGCCGGGGTCGGGCCGGTGGACACCCTGCTGGTTCCCGGCGGGATGGACACCGGGCGCCCGGACCCGGCCCTGGTGGAGCGGATCCGGGAGCTGGCCGGAGCGGCCGAGCGGGTGGTGTCGGTGTGCACCGGGGCCTTCCTGCTCGCCGAGGCCGGACTGCTGGCCGGGCGCCGGGCGACCACCCACTGGGCCTACGGCGAGGAGCTGGCCCGGCGGTTCCCGGACGTCGAGGTGGACCCGGACCCGATCCACGTCCGGGACGGGCGGATCGCCACCTCGGCCGGGGTCACCGCCGGGATCGACCTGGCGCTGGCCCTGGTCGAGGAGGACCTCGGGCGCGAGACGGCCCTGCTGGTCGCCCGCCACCTGGTGGTCTTCCTGCGCCGGCCGGGCAACCAGGCCCAGTTCAGCACCCAGCTGGCCGCCCAGGTGGCGGCCCGGCAGCCGCTGCGCGAGGTGCAGCGGTGGATCGCCGAGCACCCGGAGGCCGACCTCTCGGTCGAGGCGCTGGCCGACCGGTCGGCGCTGTCGCCGCGGCACTTCGCCCGGGCCTTCGCCGCCGAGGTGGGGGTGACCCCGGGCCGGTACGTGGACGGGGTCCGGCTGGAGGCCGCCCGGCGGCTGCTGGAGGACACCGACCACGGCATCGAGGAGATCGCGCGCTCCTGCGGCTACGGCACCCCGGAGGCGATGCGGCGCGCCTTCGTCCGGGCCCTGGCCGCCCCGCCCGCCGAGTACCGACGCCGCTTCCGACCCGAACCCACTGGAGGTCACTGATGCGCATCGCCATCCTGCTCTACCCCGAGTTCACCACCCTGGACGCGGTCGGCCCGTACGAGGTGCTGTCCCGGCTCCCCGGCGCCGAGGTGGTGTTCGCCGCCGCCGAACGGGGGCCGGTCCGCAACGACGTGCACAGCCTGGCGCTCACCGCGGACGCCGCCCTGGACGAGGTGGACTCGGCCGACCTGCTGCTGGTGCCCGGCGGGCCCGGGACGGAGGCCCAGCTGAAGGACCGGGCCGTGCTCGACTGGGTGCGCCGGATCGACGCGACCACCACCTGGACCACCTCGGTCTGCTCCGGCTCGCTGATCCTGGGCGCCGCCGGGCTGCTGGAGGGCCGCCGGGCCACCTCCCACTGGGGCGTCCTCGACCGGCTGCCCGGGTACGGGGCGGAGCCGACCGGGACGGAGCGGGTCGTCATCGACGGCAAGTACGCCATCGCCGCCGGGGTCTCGGCCGGGATCGACCTCGCGCTGACGCTGGCCGGCCGGATCGCCGGGGACACCGTCGCCCAGGCGATCCAGCTGCTGATCGAGTACGACCCCCAGCCGCCGTACGACTCCGGCGCGCTCGCGAAGGCGTCCCCCGAGGTGGTCGAGGAGGTGAACCGGCTGATGCGGGCCTAGGGCCGCACCGACGGGAAGGCGTGCCGGCGGGCGGCGGTGGCCACGGCGAGGACGGGGAGCATCAGCGCGAGCACCGTCCAGGGCAGGGCGCCGGTGCCCAGGCCGCTCAGGACCAGGCCGCCGAGCACGCCGCCGCCCGCCATCGCGGCGTTCCACAGGGTCACCAGGACGGCCTGGGCGGCGTCCGCCCGCTCCCCGCCCGCGTCGCCGAGGGCGGTCTGGAGCAGGGTCGGGGCGCCGCCCCAGCCGAGGCCCCAGAACAGTGCCGCGGCGTACACCAGCGGCGTGCTGCCGGACGCCACCGCGAGGACGGCCGCGGTCACGGCGACCAGCAGCGCGCCGCCGATCGTCAGCTGCCGCAGCCGGCGGTGGATGTGGGCGCCGACCAGCCAGACGCTCGCCAGCGAGGCCAGCCCGAAGACCAGCAGCACGGTGCCGGTGGCGCCGCCGAGGCCGGCCCGGTCCAGGAAGGGCGCGATGTAGGTGAACAGGATGGTGTGCGCGAGCACCCAGAGCACCGTCACGGTGAGCACCGGCCGGACGCCGGGCACGGTGAGCGCGTCCCGGACCGGAACGCGCTCACCGGCCGGCTGCCCGGGCTGGTCCGGCAGCAGTGCCGCGATCCAGCCGATCACGGCGACCGCCAGTGCCGTCATGGCCAGGAAGGGCACCCACCAGGCGAGCACCTGCCCGAGGAAGGTGCCGACCGGCACTCCCAGCGACAGCGCGACCGGCACGCCCGCCATCGCCACCGCCATGGCCCGGCCCTGCTGGTCGACCGGCACCAGCCGGCGCGCGTACCCCGCCAGCAGGGCCCAGGCGAGGCCGGCCGCGACGCCCGCGAGGAAGCGGGCGGCGAGCGTGAGCGGGTAGTTGGTGGAGACCGCGGTGACGGTGTTGGCCACCGCGAAGCCCGCCATCGCGGTGAGCAGCAGCCGCTTGCGGCCCCAGCCGGCGGTGGCCGCGCTGAGCGGGATCGCGGTGACGGCGGAGCCGATCGCGTAGACGGTGACGGTCTGCCCGGCCGCGGACTCGCTGACCCCGAGCGCCTCGCTCATCCCGGGCAGCACCCCGGCGGGCAGGTTCTCGGTGAGGCCGGTGACGAAGACGGCGGTGGCCAGGGCGAGCAGGGCGGGGAGCGGGAAGGGCTTGGGGGGTACCGGGGTGGTGAGCTGTGTGGTCGCCATGGGGACCATGCTTGGACCTCACACCGGTGTCAGGTTCAAGCACGGTCCCGCGGGCGGTCGGGTCAGCGGATCAGCCGGCCCGGGACTCGGCTGCTCAGCGGCCGAAGTAGCCGTTGAAGTTCTTGGAGAACTCCTGGCCGCCGAACCGGTCCCAGTTGATCGACCAGGTCATCAGCCCGCGCAGGTTCGGCTGCGCGCCCGAACGCGGCACGTAGGTCCCGCAGTTGGCCAGCTTGGTGAGGCAGTCGAGCGCCTTGTTCACCTCGGCCGGGGCGACGTAGCCGTTGCCCGCGTTGGTGGTGGCCGGCATGCCGATGGCGACCTTGGAGGCGGGCAGCGCCGGGAACACGTTGTTCGCGTTGCCCGCCACCGGGAAGCCCTTGAGCAGCATGTCGGTCATCGCGACGTGGAAGTCGGCGCCGCCCATCGAGTGGTACTGGTTGTCCAGGCCCATGATGGAGCCGGAGTTGTAGTCCTGGACGTGCAGCAGGGTGAGGTCGTCGCGCAGCGCGTGGATGACCGGCAGGTACGCCCCGGCGCGCGGGTCCTGGCCGCCCCAGGGGCCGGATCCGTAGTACTGGTAGCCGAGTTGGACGAAGAAGGTCTCCGGCGCCATGGTCAGCACGAAGCCCGGGCCGTACTTGGCCTTGAGGGTCTTCACCGCGGAGATCAGGTTGACGATGACCGGGCTGGTCGGGTTCCTGAAGTCGGTGTCACCGGTGTTGAGGGAGAGCGAGTGGCCCTCGAAGTCGATGTCCAGGCCGTCCAGGCCCCACTTGTCGATGATCGCCGAGACCGAGCTGACGAAGGTGTCCCGGGCGGCGGTGCTGGTCAGCTGGACCTGGCCGTTCTGGCCGCCGATCGAGATCAGCACCTTCTTGCCCTGGGCCCGCTTGGCGGCGATGGCGGCCTTGAACTCGTCGTCCGACTCGACGGTCGGGCACTCGGTGGCCGGGCAGCGGTTGAAGCGGATGTCGCCGGAGGTGACGGAGGTGGGCTCGCCGAAGGACAGGTTGATGAAGTCCCAGGAGTTCGGGACGTCGGCCATCCGGGTGTAGCCGGCGCCGTTGGCGAAGCTGGCGTGCAGGTAGCCGACCAGGGCGTGGCTGCCGGCGGGCGGGCTGGTGGGCGTCCCCGTGGGGGTGCCCGTGGGCGTGCCGGTCGGGGTGCCGGTGGGCGTCCCGGTCGGCGTGCCCGTCGGGGTCGCGGTCGGCGAGGCGGTCGGCGAGGCCGTCCCGGTGGGCGTCGGCGTGGGCGTCGGGCTGGGCGCGCCCGGCCCGTCCAGCGAGATGTCGTCCGCGTAGTAGGTGCCCTGGCCGTACCAGCCGTGGGTGTAGACGGTGGCGCTGGTCTGGGTGGCGCCGGTGGTGAAGCTGAGGCTGAGCTTCTGGTACGAGCCGCCGGTGCCCGGGGTCCAGGTGCTCGGGCCGCCGCCGTCCACGCCCAGGTAGACGTACGAGCCGTTGACGTAGGCGCTGAGCGTGTAGGTGGTGTTCGGGGCGACGGTGACGGTCTGGCCGCACTGGGCGGTGTCGCCGGCCGTGGCGGCCGCGGCGAGCGCGCGACCGCCGCCGTGCACCGGGCTGGTGACGACGCTGCCGGAGTTGCCGGAGCAGCTCCAGGGGCCGAGTGAGCCGGACTCGAAGCCGCCGTTGACCAGGAACTCGCCGGCCGAGGCGGTGGGCGCCAGGCCGAGTGTGACGCCGACCAGCGTGGCCGCGGCGACGGCGGAGGCGGTGCCGGCCGCGATGGTGGCGCGGCGTTGTCCGGGAAGGGTTCTGCGCATGCGGGTGCTCCTGCGATGGCGCGGTCGTGGGGGACGTCCGAGGGCACGCCGGAGCACGGGCCAGTGGGGGGAACGGCCCGGCCTGGCACCCAAGTTGGACTAGACCACTGAAGTGGATCCGGCCGGGAGGTGTCAATGGTCCAGACCGGTTCGGGCGGCCCCGGCCCACCGGCGCCCGGCCGCCCCCGGCCACCCCCGGTTGCCTCCGGTTGCCGGAGGTGACACCCCGTCGAAGGATGGAGGCGTGACCCCGCCCGGCTACCTCCGCCACCCCCACCTGCACGGCGGCCTGCTCACCTTCACCGCCGAGGACGACGTCTGGATCGCCCCGCTGGACGCCGACGGCGGCGGCACCGGCCGGGCCTGGCGGGTCGGCTGCGACCGCACCCGGGTCAGCCACCCCCGCTTCTCCCCCGACGGCACCACCCTCGCCTGGACCAGCTGGCTCGCCCTGACCCCCGAGGTGTGGACCGCCCCGGTCGAGGGCGGCCCGGCGGACCGGCTCAGCTTCTGGGGCAGCCAGGACACCCGGGTGCGCGGCTGGCTGCCGGACGGCGAGGTGCTGGCCGTCACCTCCTACCACGAGCCCTTCGGCCACTACACCTGGGCGCACGCCCTGCCGCCGGACGGCTCCCCCGGCCGCCGGATGCCCTGGGGGCCGGTCGGCGACGCCCAGATGAGCCGCGAGCGGACCGTACTGCTCACCGGCGCCGCCCCGCACGGGCCTGCCGCCTGGAAGCGCTACCGGGGCGGCGCCACCGGCCGGCTCTGGGTGGACGGCGACCGGATCCTGCCCGGGCACACCGGGCACCTCGCCGCGCCGATGCCGGTCGGCGGCCCGCTCGGCGACCGGATCGCCTTCCTCTCCGACCACGAGGGCATCGGCAACGTCTACTCCTGCCGCCCGGACGGCACCGACCTGCGCCGGCACACCGACCACGCCTCCTACTACGCCCGCGAGGCCGCCACCGACGGCACCCGGATCGTCTACCAGCACGCCGGCGACCTCTGGCTGCTGGACGACCTGGCCGCCCCCGCCCCGCGCCGGCTGCACGTCCCGCTCGGCGGCGCCCGGGCCGGCCGCCGCCCGTACCAGGTCAGCGCCGCCGGCCAGGTCAAGGACCTCGCCTGCGACCAGACCGGCCGGGCCGGGGTGGTCACCGTGCGCGGCAGCCAGTACTGGCTCACCCACAAGGACGGCCCGGCCCGGGCGCTCGCCGACACCCCCGGGGTGCGCACCCGGCTGCCGGTGGTGCTCGGGCACACCGGCGAGGCGGCCTGGGTCACCGACGCCGAGGGCGCCGACGCGATCGAGGTGGTGCCGCTGCCGGGGCACCCCCGCTCGGAGCAGCACCGCCACCGGGTGCTCGCCGCCGGGCGGATCGGCCGCGTCCTGGAGCTCACCGCCTCCCCCGACGGCAGCCGGCTCGCCGCCACCACCTCGGACGGGCGGCTGCTGCTGGTCTCCGCCGCCGACGGCGGGGTGCGCGAACTGGCCGCCTCCGGCTACGGGCCGGTCACCGGCGCCCGCTTCTCCCCCGACTCGCACTGGACCGCCTGGTCCGAGCCGGTCGCCGGGCGCTCGCTGCGCCGCATCCGGCTCACCCGCGCCGACGCGTCCGCGGCGACCACCGACGTCACCGACGGCCGGTTCGAGGACGAGCAGCCGGTGTTCACCCGGGACGGCCGCTACCTGGCCTTCCTGTCCTGGCGCGGCTTCGACCCGGTCCACGACGTGCACACCGGCGACCTCTCCTTCCCGGTCGGCTGCCGCCCGTACCTCGTCCCGCTCGCCGCCGACACCCCCTCACCGTTCACCGCCCCGCCCGAGGACGGCGCCGCGCACGGCGAAGGCGGCGACGGCACCGTCCGGGTCGACCCGGAGGGCATCGGCGAGCGGCTGCTCCAGTTCCCGGTGATCGCCTCCAAGTACTCGGCCACCGACGCGGTGCGCGGCGGGCTGGTCTGGCTGCGCTGGCCGATCTCCGGCACCCTCGGGCAGACCTTCGCCAGCCCGGAGGACACCTCGGGGCGCCCCTCGCTGGAGCACTTCGACCTGGCCCGGGGCACCCGCAGCACGCTGGTCGACAAGCTGGACGGCTACGCGGTCTCCGGGGACGGCGGCTCGATCGCGGTGTACTCGGCCGGGACGCTGCGGGTGGTCCCGGTCGCCGCCCCCGCCGCCGGCACCACCGTCGACCTGCGCCGGATCACCCACACCGTGCACCCGGCCGCCGAGTGGCGCCAGGCCTACCACGAGGCGGCCCGGATCGTCCGGGACCAGTTCTGGGACGAGCGGATGTCCGGCCTGGACTGGCCCGCGCTGGTCGCCCAGTACGAGCCGCTGCTGGACCGGGTCTGCTCCCCCGACGACTTCGCCGACCTGCTGCGCGAACTCCTCGGCGAACTCGGCACCTCGCATGCCTACGTCACCCCCTCCCGGCGCGCCGAGGGCCCGGTGCTCGCCCAGCAGCCGCTCGGCCTGCTCGGCGCCAACGCCCACCGCTCCCCCGACGGCCGCTGGCTGGTCGACCGGGTGCTGCCCGGCGAGACCTCCGACCCGCGCGCCCGCGCCCCGCTCGCCGCCCAGGGCGTGCGGGACGGCGACGAGTTCCTGGAGGTCGGCGGCCGCCCGGTGGACCCGCTGCGCGGACCGCTGCCGCTGCTGGCCGGCACCGGCGGCACGACGCTCGAACTGGCCCTGCGCGGTGCCCCGGACGGCCCGGTGCGGCGGATCGTGATCACCCCGCTGGTCGACGAACGGCCCATCCGCTACCAGGACTGGGTGGCCAAACGACGTTCCCTGGTACGCGAGTTCAGCGACGGACGGTGCGGCTACCTGCACATCCCGGACCTCGGCGGCTCCGGCTGGGCGCAGTTCAACCGGGACCTGCGGCGCGAACTGGACAAGCCCGCGCTGGTCCTGGACGTCCGCGGCAACGCCGGCGGCAACGTCTCCGAACTCGTCCTGGAGAAGCTCTCCCGGCACGTCCTGGCCTGGGACTTCACCCGGGACCGCCGCCCGGTCCGCTGGCCCCGGCACGCACCGCGCGGACCGCTGGTGGCGCTGGCCGACGAGGCCACCAGCTCCGACGGCGACGTGATCATCGCGGCGATCAAGCTGCTCGGGCTCGGCCCGGTGATCGGCGCCCGCACCTGGGGCGGGGTGGTCGGGATGAGCGGGCGGCACACCCTCGGCGACGGCACCCAGATCTCGGTGCCGAAGAACGCCTCCTGGTTCGGCGGCGGGCTCGGCTGGACGGTGGAGAACCGGGGTGTCGAACCGGACGTGCACGTGCTGCGCACCCCGCGCGACTGGGCCCGGGGGCGCCACCCGGAGCTGGTCGCCGCCGTCCAGCTGGCCCTGGAGCTGCTGGAGGACGCCCCCGCCGCCGAGCCGCCGTCCGCCGACACCCCCCGGCCGGACCTGCGCCGCCCGCCGCTGCCGCCGCGTACGGCCTGAGCTCCGGGCTCAGCCCCAGGGGTCGCCCTCGGCGGTCATGTTCTCGGCGGCGCGCCGGTCGGCCTCCTCCTGGGCGAGCCGTTCCTGCTGCTCCCGGGTGCGCTCGATGTCGTCGCCGTACGCGTCGGCGGCCTCGTCGTGGGCGAGGGCGGCCCGCTGGGCGGACTCCTGCCCGACGGACTCGTGCTGCGGCCGGTGGAACAACCTGTCGAAGATGCCCATGGCTCCTCCTCCGGGGGGAACGACGGAATGCCGGGCTGTCCCCCACTCTCACACCGGGCACGGACGGGCGCACCTTGAGCCTTTGGTCCCTGGTGAACGCGTCCAAGGGCCGTAGCCGGGAGCCGCCGGACGGGCGGAGGGTGGTGGCCGTCGGCGACATCCACGCCACCCCCTGGAGCCCGCAGTGACCGTCGTACACCCCGGAAGCCCCGCCCGGCGCACCGCCGAGGACCAGCACGACGGACCGCGCCGGCGGGTCGGCCCGCTGGCCGCCCTGGACGGCCGGCTGCCCGGCGCCCACGACCTGCTGCTGATGCAGTGCCCCAGCTCGCTGCGGCCCCTCGCGGGCGGCGAACTCCCGGACTGGGCACGGGCCGTGCTGCGGGCGCACCCCTGGGTGACGGTCGGCCGGGCGCCCGCCGTGGTCGGCAACCCGGTGGACCTGCCGCACCCCCAGCGCTGCACCCGCGACCCGGAGGCCGCGCCCGAGTTGTGGTTCCCGGTGACCGTGCGCGGCCCGCGCCCCGGCCAGCGGCTGGACGCCCTGGCCCCCTGGGCGGCGGTGGCCCGGACCCTGCGGCCCGAACAGCTCCCCGACCGGCGCGGGCACCTGGCCCCCGAACGGCTCGCCGGCATCCCGGCCCTGGCCCTGCTGCCCGAGGTCGGCCGGCTGGTCGCGGACCACCGGCTGCCCTGGGGCCCGATCGGCGCGGTCGGCTACGAGCTGGGCAGCGGCGTGCCGGTGGCCGGGCCGATGAGCCCGCTGCGGCTGGTGCTGCGCGCGCCGCAGCCGATCAGCCGGCGGGACGCCCTGCAGCTGCGGCGGGCCCTGACCAAGCTGCCGGTGCCCGTGCAGGCCGAACTGGAGACCCGGCACGGCTCGGTGCAGCTCGCCGAGTACGCCTCCGGCGCGCTCGGCCTCACCCTGCTGACCCCGGACGGGCCCCGCGAGGTCCACGACCCGTGGTTCCCCCGGGGCCCGTTCGCCTGACGGGCCCGGACCGCCCCCGAGAAAAGTCCTCGAAAAAATCCCGGGCCCGATGTCAATCCCGCCGGGTCCGCTCCGACGTCCCGGTGTGCGGCACCCCGCCGCACGATCACGGGACAGGAGCCCCAGTCATGGACCAACTGCTCAGAGTGATGAACTTCAACGTCTCCGCTGACGGCGTCGCGGCCGGCGAGCACCAGAGCTTCGAGCTGCCGTTCGGCCTCGACCGCCCCGAGCGGCTCTTCTCCTGGGCCGGGGCCACCGCGAGCTGGCCGATGCGCACCGACCCCGGGGGCAGCAGGGGCCTGGACGACTACTTCACCCGGGACTTCGACCGCAACATCGGCGCCGAGATCATGGGGCGCAACAAGTTCGGGCCCCAGCGCGGCCCGTGGCAGGACCACGAGTGGCTCGGCTGGTGGGGTGCCGAGCCCCCGTTCCGTACGCCGGTGTTCGTCATGACCCACCACACCCGGCCGTCGTTCACGCTCTCCGACACCACCTTCCACTTCGTCGACGGCGATCCGGCCACCGTTCTCAAGCAGGCCCGGGAGGCCGCCGACGGCAAGGACGTCCGCCTCGGCGGCGGGGTCACCACCATCCGCCAGTTCCTCGACGCCGACCTCGTGGACTCCCTGCACGTCGCGGTCTCCCCGCTGGAACTCGGCACCGGGCTGAAGCTCTGGGAGTCCCCCGACGAGCTGCTCGACCGGTTCCACCTGGAGGTCGTGCCCAGCCCGAGCGGCGTGGCGCACCACCTGTTCTGGCGGCGGTGACACGGGGCCCCACTTCTCGGCGGAGGAGTGGGGCCCCGTTCGGCGCGGTGGGAACGACGGTCAGCCGGTGATGCTCGCCGCACCCGTCTCCAGGTGGCCGGTGAAGCGCTGGGACCAGGTGCTGTCCGCATCCACCGTCACGGTGAAGTCGTACCAGCCGTTGCTGTACGCCACGGCGTTGAAGAAGTCGCTCACGCTGCCGCCGGCCGGGACCTGGTACGTCCAGGGGCCGTCCGTGCGGTAGTTGTTGGACGCGATCGTGAACGTGATCGGGGTGCTGCCGGAGTTGGCGAGCCGGAAGTAGAGCGCGAGCTTGCCGGTGCCCGGCTCGACCGCGTAGGAGGCGGTGACGGCGGCGTTCTTGCCCGCCTTCGTCGCGTCGCCCTTGAAGCGGCGCAGGAAGCGGTTGGGGCCGACCACCGTGAGGTCGTACGGGCCGCCACCGAAGTTGGTGCCGCAGTTGAAGAAGTCGCTGGTGCTGCCGCCCGGGTCCACCGTGTACTGCCAGGGGCCGCCGCCGCGGTAGGCGTTGGCGTAGGCCGCGAAGTGCGCGGACTTGGTGGCGGTGGCGCCCCCGTTGTCCATCGCGATCCAGACCTTCATCACCCCGCCGGAGCCGAACTCCAGGTGGTCCAGGTTGGCGTTCGGCTGGTACGGCAGGGCGCGCGCCGGGCGGGTGCCGGACTCCTGCACCGGGAGCTGGTTGTTCACCGGGGCCGGGTTGGGCAGCGGGCCGCAGGCGGACAGGCCGATGGTCTGCGAGGTGTCGGGCAGCGCGGGCAGGCCGTAGACCGGGTTGGCGAAGTCGAACACGCTGGTGAGGTCGCCGCAGACCCGGCGGCGCCAGTCGCTGATGTTCGGGCAGGTGGCGGGCTTGCCGAGGGCGGCGGTCCAGGTCTCCAGGAAGCGCAGCACCGAGGTGTGGTCGAAGGTCTCGGAGTTGACCCAGCCGCCGCGGGTCCAGGGCGAGACGGCGATGAGCGGGACGCGGAAGCCGAGGCCGATGTTGGTGCCGTTGTAGAACTCGCCCGGGGTGCCGGCCGGGGCGGCGGGCGGCGGGACGTGGTCGAAGAAGCCGTCGTTCTCGTCGTAGTTGATGAACAGGACGGACGAGTCGAAGACGTTCGGGTCCGCGTTGAGCGCGTCGATCACCATGTGGACGAAGTGCGCGCCGTCCACCGGGGTGGCGTACGGGTGCTCGGAGGAGGCCTGGTCGGGGACGATCCAGCTCACCTGCGGCAGCGTCCCGGCCAGCACGTCGGCCTTGATGGCGGCGGCGATGTCGTCCGGGGTCCGCCCGGTGACCTTGGGCACCGAGCCCATGCCCTTGACGGCCAGCGGGCTGCCGGCCTGGGCGCCCGTGAAGTTCGTGAAGTACGCCAGGGCGTTGTCGCCGTAGTTGTCGGCGGCGTTCTGGTAGACCTTCCAGCTGACGCCGGCGCTCTCCAGCGCCTCGGCGTAGGTCTGCCAGCGCAGGCCCTTCTCGTCGCCGCCGTCGTAGGCCGGGCCGCCCGCGGTGCCGGCCGGGTCGATCTGGCCGGACCAGTGGTAGGTGCGGTTGGGGCCGGTCGCGCTGAGCACGGAGCAGTGGTAGGCGTCGCAGATCGTCCAGTTCTCGGCCAGGGCGTAGTGGAACGGGATGTCCTGGCGGGTGAGGAAGCCGAGCGTGCGGACGTTGCCCTTGGCGGCGACCCAGGAGTCCATCTTGCCGCCGTTCCAGGCCTTGTGCTGGTCACCCCATCCGTGGCTGAGGTCCCCGTTGCACTGGGCGAGGCGCTCCGGGTCCGCTCCGCCGGCCGGCTTGGTCTGGCTGAACTGCCAGGGGTACTGGCGGGCGAGCAGGCCGTTCGGCTGGTTGAAGACGCTGTAGCCGCCGGAGATCTGGATGGCGCTGCGGTCGGCGAAGCCGCGCACGCCGCGCAGCGTGCCGAAGTAGTGGTCGAAGCTGCGGTTCTCCTGCATCAGGATCACCACGTGCCGGGCGTCGGTGATGGTGCCGGTCGCGCTGAGCGCGGCGGTGGAAGCGGGAGCTGCGCCACTTCCCTGGGCGGCCCCCGCGGGCCCCGCGGCTCCGGTGCCGGCCACGGCGAGGCCTGCCGCGGCGGCGCCGGACAGCGTGACGAACTTCCTACGACTCAACTCGGCCATCAGACCGGTCCGTCCCTTCGCTGGCGATGTTGTGTGCACAAGTCGGGGCCATCGATCGCGGAGAAGTCTCCACCTCGGCCCGACCGGCCCACCAGGTGCCGACGGCAGGTTTGGCGGACTGTTCGCCCGGGCGTCACCGAGCGACGCCCGGCTGAACGCGCGGAGGGGCTCAGGTGCTCAGCGGTCCTTGACCTCGATCCCCAGCGCGTGGGCGAACTGGGGGGCCAGCTCCATCAGTTGGAGCGAGCTGATGACCGCCCCGCGCAGCCCCTGGTGGCCGTCGACCAGGCCGAGCCGGACGGCGCCCCGCAGGTCCGTCCGGCTCAGCGTGGCGCCGCGCAGCCGGACCTCCTCCAGCGTGGAGCCGGGGAAGGACACCCCGGTCAGCTTCGCCTCGCCGAAGTCCACGTCGCGCAGCAGGCAGTCCTCGAAGACGACGTCCCGCAGGACGGCCGAGCGCAGGTTGACCGCCTCCAGCTTGCAGCCCCGGAACACCACCCGGCGCAGCGCCGAGCCGTACCCGGCGACCCCGGCGAGCACGCCGCCGACGAAGGAGCTGTCCTGCCACTCGGAGTCGCTCAGGTCGCAGGCGACCCAGCGGCCGGCCTGCACCCACACCTCGTTGAACCTTGCCTGGCGCAGCTTGACCCCGCTGAGCGCGACACCGGTGAAGGCGCACTCCAGGAAGGCCGCCCCGGCGCCCGACTCGTCGGTGTGCTCGCCGCCGTCGAAGTGCGCGGTGTCGTACCGCTCGTCGGCGCGCAGCGGCCCGGTGTGCGGGCGCAGCAGCTCGGCGTACGGGAGGTCGGCGAGCCGGTCGGGGGCGGAACGGGGCATGGCGGTGGCTCCTGGCGGTCGGGGCGTACGGGTCTCGGCCGCATGCTCGCACGCGGCACCGACAACGCCGGGGAGCGACGAGGCCCCGGACCGGCCGCGCCGAGGCGGCCGGTCCGGGGTTCACCGTCCGGGGTTCACTGCCCGGGGTTCAGCGCCCGGCTCAGCCGCGCGCCCAGAGCGAGTTGACGCGGCTGCGCTCGGTGGTGTTCGGGTACGGGTTGGTGCAGGAGGTGCCGGGGCCGCCGCCCGACATCAGCTCGCTGCACGGGCCGGAGTAGTGGTCCGGCAGGCCGAGCACGTGGCCGGTCTCGTGCGCCACCACGCGCACCGAGCTGTACTGCTGGTTCTGCTGGTAGTCGAGGAAGACGTAGCCGCGCCCGTGGCCGTCGGTGCTGGCGTAGGAGCCGCGGCTGTCGTTGCCCTCGTAGTAGCGGAAGTCGGCGGCCGAACCGGACTGCAGCTTGACGTTGGCGACCGAGCCGTTCCAGATCTGCGCGGCCTGGGATATCTGGTTGCGGAAGGAGGGGGCGGAGCTGGCGTCGTAGGTGACGGTGACGCTCGCCAGGCCCGGGTTGGCGGCCTGCTTGGCCTTGGCCGAGGCCATCACGGCCTGGAAGAAGGCCTGGTTGTTCGCCGCCTCCGCGGCCGAACCGGCGTACGTCGTGGCGGTGTAGCCCTGCACGGCCGGGGCGGTCGGCGTCGCGGCCGCGGCGGCGGTGGTGGGCAGCACGGCGAGGCCGGCCGCGAGGGCGAGGCCGAGGGTGGCGGACAGCACGGATCGCTTCATGTGGGGGCTCCGATTCCTGAGGTGACGTGGCCGGTTGGGGGCCGGCCGGGGGGAACACCTGGTCAACGGGTGGTGTCCCCAGAGCTTCGGGCAACCCGGCGCGTGCGCGGATGATGCCAACCCGCGATAGCACCGTTCAATACCCCTGCTATGGAGTCGATTTGAGCTGTCTTTTCCTCGCCTTGACTCAATCGTGCCCCTGGCATTCCGTTCCGGCGGCGGCTAGGCTCCAGTCCGGGGAAGTACCCGGGGTGGGGGGGGCGGGCCTATCGCCGGCCGCGGCGCCCCCCCCCCAAAACCCGGGGGCGGGCGCGGGCTTACGCCGGCCGCCACCCGGGGGCCCCGGCG